>JBEBWN010000268.1:0-5982 GCA_040392235.1 Taibaiella helva
GGTACGCTGATCATTGATCCCAAACTGGTATGGGCTTCCTATTTCGGCAGTAATTCCGGATTTTACGATGACTTATATGATGTGACGATTAATCGTTACGACGAGATGTACGCTTGTGGCATGACTACAAATATCAACAATATTGCGACAACAGGCGCTTATCAGACGGTGTATGGTGGTAATGTCGATGGCATGCTAATAAAATTCGACAGTTTGCAACAACTGGAATGGTGTACCTATTATGGCGCTGCGGCCTCTGAATATATTCAATCGGTAGAGGCCGATGTCTCCGGTGATGTTTATATTGCCGGTAAGATAATTGGTGCAGCCGACCCTGTATTGGTTACTCCCGGCGCTCATCAAACAATTGCGGGTGGCGGTAATAACGATATCTTTTTTGGTAAGTTCAAACGCGACGGCAGTAGGGTATTTGCTTCTTTTTACGGTGGCGCTGGTAAAGAATATAATCCAAAACTGGAAGTAGCAGAAGGGAGCATATACCTGGTAGGCGCTACGAATAGCACCGACGGAATAGCAACCCCGGGTAGTTACCAGCCTGCACTGGCCGGTGGCTGGGATGCTTTCCTGGCTAAATTCAACCTGGATGGCGTGCGCCAATGGGGTACGTATTATGGCGGTCCGCTGGATGAACCTCAACATGGAAACTGTCTGAAATCTGACGGGCAAGGTAATCTGTATATAGCCGGACGCACTAAGAGTACAACAGGTATAGCTACAGCAGGATGTCATCAGCCGCAGCTGGGAGGAGGGATTGATAATTTCGTGGCCAAATTTAATCAAGATGGCCTACGCCAATGGGCTACTTATTACGGTGGCCCCGATGATGAAAATATAGAGGAATCGGGACGCAAGCTAGCGGTGGATAATGCAGGCAATGTTTATTTTACCGCTACCACGCCGAGCGCTACGGACATTGCTACGGGCAGTACGCATCAATCTGCTATAGGCGGCTTAAGCGATGCTTTCCTGGTCAAATTCAATAAAGATGGTGTTCGGCAATGGGCCACTTATTTTGGCGGTCCCGCTATGGAAATGCTTTCCTCCGTCCTATGCGTCGACTCCAACAGTATTTACCTGAGCGGTTCTACCGCCAGCACGAGCCAGATTGCTACAGCAGATGCTTTGCAGCCGGCTTTTGGAGGTGGCGTAGCGTTCGGTGATGTGTACCTCGCCCGTTTTCATCATGACGGTACCCTGAGTTATGGCTCCTATTACGGTGGTTCCGGTTTTGAATCATCTCTGGCGCTGGGTAAGGATAGTAAGGGCTATATATTCCTGGTTGGCATGACTAACAGCACAAGCGGCATAGCCACTCCAGACAGTTATAAAGATACTTATCCCGGTGCTCTGGGATGGAATACTTTCCTGGCGCGTTTCTGCTTTGCTGCCACGCCCGACCTGTTTCCCATCCAGGGGCCGGACAGTGTTTGCCGTTATAGCAGCCAGACCTATACCGTGCCGCCCATGCAGGATGTAGACGCTTATATTTGGGATATTCCCGAGGGTTGGAGTGGCGGTAGTACAGACAACAGCATTGTGCTGGGCAATAATGGAGCGGATGAGGGTGTGTTGTCGGTAAGGGTTGTACGCTGCGGCGATACCAGTATGTTGCAAACAAAGGTCGTGTATATGGCTAGCGATAAGCCGGTCATTTCGGTGGATGGCTTCAATTTGAGCACCTCGAAGCCATTCCGCAGTTATCAATGGTGCCTTAATGGGGCGCCCATACCCGGAGCGACCGAAGCGCATTACCGGCTAACAGAAAATGGCGATTATACAGTAATTACTATTGGTGACGCCGGTTGTATAGATACTTCGGCTATATATACGGTAAATAACGTTTCCCTGGAAGACAGGCATAATGCCGCCTTTGTTCACATTTATCCTAATCCTGCGACTGATGTACTCTATATCGATGGCGCCCAGGATGTAACTATTGCGGTGTATAGCCTTGATGGACGGGAATTGATCCGGACTGCTAACATCGGTATGCTGAACCTGCGCCAGTTGCGGCCTGGTGTTTACCTGGTCCGCTTAGTCGGTGCAAACGGAGCATGGCAGCTGACCCGAAAGATCGTTAAAGGAAAATAACCCGGAACGGCCGTTTGGGCCCGATGAAAAGGAACGAGCGTCGGGGGAATTTACGACCCAGCACGCCAATAATCCTGACCGGCATACCGGCGGTCAGGATTATTGGCGTATTGCAACCCGGCGGGCAAAAGGAATTCCTTATTCCGGTTTTAATTGTTTTTTTAAAGGAGGTAAAATGAGATTTTTTGTCTTTATTTTTATAGTGTTATGGTATACGCCCCTGTCGGCTCAATATAATAACCAGTGGATACTGGGCAATGCTATACTGGATTTTAATACGAATCCGCCGGGCTGGACAGACCGGCAAATGCCCGTTCTGCTCTTTGGAGAGGCCAGGGCATCGGTTTGCGACGAGCAGGGGCAGTTGCTGTTTGCCACAGAGGGCTACCAGGTTATAGACCGTAATAGTAACCCGATGCCCAACGGTGTTGGCCTTTCCGGTGGCTTTGGTACTACCAGTTGTACCCAGGGAGCGCTTATAGTGCCCATACCCGGCCAGAAGGACCAATATTATGTTTTTTCCCTGACCTCGATCGAAAACGAGCAAAATGCAGGCCGCCTGTACCGTAGCAGGGTAGATATGCGCCTGAATAATGGCTTAGGGGATGTGGTGGCTTCTGAAAAAAGTGTACTTGTTGATTCCGGTTTCACAGAATCCCTTATTGCGGTAACAGGCGATCAGTGTAATATATGGGTGGTGCTACGTTTTCGTGCCGACGGTACTTTCCGTTCTTACGAAATTACAGATGCGGGTATGAACGCTTTGCCTGTAATATCACCCTCGGGCATCGTCAATCATTTTCATATTTTATTGGGGGCTTTGACGCCTTCCCCCGATAACCGTAGTATTTTAGCTTGTTCGGCACATCCGGGGGGAGGTGGTATAGAAACTTTCGAATTTGACCGGTTCACCGGGCGATTGTCTAATCCCCGCCTGGTAGATACAAGTATGGCATATTATTCCGGCTGTTTTTCACCGGATGGTTCCAAAGTATATGCTATGCCCTATTATCTTTTCGGAAGTGGCGTATATCAATTTGACTTGCGGCAGGCGACTCCTTCCGAAAGCCGGGTTCGGATTGCTGAAGGAGGTGTTTTCGAAAAAATTAACCTGGGGCCCGACGGCAAAGTGTATTTCCGGTATCCCTACGCGACCAACCAGATCAGTGTGATACCGTATCCCAACCAGGCGGGTTTTTCCTGTGGCCTGGTTAGCGCTGCATTCACGGCTGCTGATAACGTTCATGGCAATTTCCCCAATGTGATCAGTTTTGTGCGTCGCGATACGGCCAGCCCCGGCCGGCAACAGTTGGATGCCCCTTGCTTTGCATCTGTGGGAGCGGTAACGCTTCAACCGCTTGCTGACAGCATGAGCTGGGGACATGAATGGAGCGACGGTAGTAATCAATCTTTCCTGGAGCCCGTACGGCCGGGTACTTATTGGGTACGGTATTACACCCCGCCCTGCCGCCTTCATACCGATACCTTCCATTTGTCTTTCCCCGGTGGCATATTGCCGGCAATTACAACAACTGCTTCCTGCCCTGGAGCCAGTAATGGCCAGGCCTATGCCGCTACATACCCGGGTGACACGGTAGCTTACCGGTTTACCTGGTTTCGCGATTCCATCCCGTTGTTGCAGGGCGACACCCTTCGGGGAATATCGCAGGGAGCCTACCGTGTAAGGGTGCAAACACCTTCGGGCTGTGATACGTTTCTGTCCTTTTATATCGGGGTAGAGGATGTACGGGTAGCCTTTACCGTTTCCGATACCCTGGCTTGTGAAGGCGATACCCTGTATTTTCGTAATACCTCTTCTGCATATTTTACGCAGTTCCTCTGGGATTTTGATGATCGCTCCACCGGCGATGGTATGAATGAAGAACATGTTTTCCAGCGGGCGGGGCAGTACCGGGTGCGGCTTACCGGGGCTGGCGCCGTATGCCAAGATACGGCTTATGCGGTGGTAGTTGCCGATGCGCAGGAAACCCTGAGTTACTCCTTACCGGAAGCTTCTGCCTGTGCCGGCCAGGCACTGAGCTTCCTGCCGGATAGCGGCCGCTATGTTCGGACCCTGGCCTGGTACGTAGATGGCCAGCTTCTATTGGAAGCTGCGCCGGAACCTCAATGGACACATGCTTTTGCAGCGCCCGGAATATTTCCCGTAACCCTTCGCGCTGCTTACAGGGCCTGCCCGGAAAGTAACTATGCTGATACGGTACATATATACGGCTTTCCGAAGGTTAACCTGGGGCCCGATAGCTCCTTATGTATGCGGGAGACTGCCCTGCTGCTCCGTAACTGGGAGACGAACCCGGAAGGAGACTATTACAGTCTATGGAATACGGGTGATACATCGGAGATGATCAGGGTTGCCGCCCCGGGTAATTATGCACTTACGCTGGTACACCGAAAAGGGAAATGCGCCGGCACGGCCAGTATTGTGCTGTACAAAGGTTGTGTTGCCGACATACCCAATGCCTTCAGCCCCAACGGCGACGGGTATAATGATCACTTCTTTCCAAGACCGCTATTGAGCCGGGAAGTACTTCATCTTCATTTCGTTGTGCGCAACCGCTGGGGACAGGTTGTTTTCGAAACCCGTGCTACAGAGGGGCGGGGTTGGGATGGAACTTTTAACGGTAAACCGCAGCCGGAAGGCTCGTATATGTACCAGGTTGCGCTACAGTTCCGTAATGGAGAACCGGAAGCATACCAGGGTAATGTTACTTTGTTACGCTAAGCCCTGTTATGCCGGCTTTAGCGCCTGAATTGCATATACCATCGGAATATTGTTGGCTAAATGATTGATGTGGAATTTCCCCGGGGTGCTTTCAACGGTTCCTCTAAAGCAGTTGTAAGGAGAATAGTCGAACTCCCGGAATGTCTTTAATGCCAGGTCCCGGCCTAATAAAGCGCTGATCACTTCGCTCAGGCTGTGGTTCCAGGTTACCGACTGGGGTTGTATGTCCGCCGACCTGTCGGCATAAGTACCAGCTTCGGTTTCTACAATGGCCGCGCTTTTGAAATAGTTATAGGCTACCCGCTGGAAGTCATCGTCGAACATCCAGACCAGGGGATGGAATTCTACCAGCAAAAGCCTTCCGCCAGGCCGGAGGTATTGCGCTACGATATCGGCCCAACGGTCCATGTCAGGCAGCCAGCCCAGCACGCCGTAGCTGGTGTACACAATATCGAAGGTTTCCTGTAATACATCCGGCAGGCTATAGAGGTCGGAGCAGATGAAGCGCGCATCCTGCCCTGTTTCCAATGCAAGTTTGCGGGCATATGCAATCGCTTTGTCCGACAGGTCTGCTCCCGTAACATGGGCACCCATCCGGGCCAGCGAAAGGCTGTCCTGCCCGAAATGACATTGCAGGTGCAATATCTTCTTCCCCGCTATATTGCCCAGCAGTGCCAGCTCTATCTCTTTCAGTGAAGTCTGGCCATTTAAAAAGGCATCCATATTATAAAAAGAGGACTGTGTATGTACAGCGGTCCTGTCATTCCAGGATTGACGGTTAATGTCTACATAATGATCTTCGGGTTGCATATTTCTTTATCTGTTTATCCCTGTTTGAGGGTATTCCCGGATGCGAATATATAGGTTTTCCGGTATGGGCAACAAAGCCAGGTCAAAGGGTGTGCGGCTATGGATGTCCGCAAATGGAATGTAAGCCGCCCTAAATCAAGTACTTGTCTATTGGTAATGAGATTTTTTTATATGACAATGAATGAAATTAGCCTTAGTCGCCTTAAAGTTGTAATATTATAAACAGCTGGTCTGCGATAGAAGGCGTAGCGGCAACTAAAGGGCGGAAGCCTGCAAAATTTAAATAAATGAAAAAAAGCTGCCTGTTCCTGTTTTTG
>JBEBWN010000269.1:0-5980 GCA_040392235.1 Taibaiella helva
GCGCTGTCGGGCAAAATCCATCCGGTTATAAAAAACGCCGCAACACCGGAAGCCCGGGCCTTTTGATGGAAACCAAATACTATCTTAAATTCGTATCCTTATCGGTAAAAAACATACTACCTATGGAGACGATCAACAGCAAGACCACCGTAAAATACCGAATACAGGAAACCCTCGCCGTTTTTGCAGAAGAAGGACAAGAAGCTTTCATCAACCGGCTACACGATAGCCTTTTGCAGCAGAAAATACGTTTTCCTTTGCTGGAATATGCAGCTAAAGAAATGTTCCTGGGTCTTCCTGAAAAGAAGCATATCAGCATATGCGACAGCATGATCAAGCGGCAAGCTATGGGAAGCCAGGTTTTGGCGGGCATTATATTGCAACTGCGCCTGCCCGGGCATTTCGCAGAGTCGATCGGTAAGGCCGGCGACTATATCCGCTACGGCAACCAATGGTATGTATGCGATATCATAGGCGAACGCGTGTTGGGCTATGCCATGCTCTGCCAACCGGAAAAAACCCTTCCGGTATTGGTCCAATGGGCCGCGCATCCAGATAAATGGATGGTACGTACTGTAGGCATAGCCACACATTATGCCATCAAAAAGGGATTGCCAGCCACCTATGCCGAACCGGTGTTCCGCATCCTTCTATCGCTGGCAGATGTAACCGAATTCCATACTAAAAAAGGTATCGGTTGGGGCGCCAAGACCCTGGCCCGTTTCCACCCGGATATCATTGCCCGTTATGAGGCCGAGCTCTCCTCGGAAAACACCCGGCGATGGTTCCGCACCAAGGTCCGGATCGGTCTACAACGGGGCAACCACAAGGCCGCCGCCGGAAATGTCAAAGCTTCCTGAAACGGGATACATTGTTAACCCAAAATACAACACTATGGCCCGCGCCATTCTTGCTGCCTCCATTCTTAACAAAACCAGGAAACGGGATCCCTGGTTCTTGGACGACTATACACTTAATCCCTACAGCGGTTGTTCCTTCAACTGTCTATATTGCTATACCCGGGGAAGCCGCTACGGCGTCAACATGGCCGAAAAATTGAGAATTAAGAGCAATGCCGTACAATTGCTGGAGCAGGCGCTTGCCCTCCGGGCCCGTAAAAAGCAATATGGTATCATCGTGCTGTCTTCTGCTACCGATCCCTATCTACAGGCCGAACAAGGCGAACAGCTTACCCGGCAATTACTGGAAGTAATTTTGCACTACCGTTTCCCGGTACACGTGTTGACCAAATCAGATCTGGTAGCCCGCGACTTCGACCTGCTCCGGGCCATAGACAAAGCCGCCATATTGCCCGAAGACCTGCGCCACAAACTGGAACATAGGGCCTTTCTAACCTTCTCCTTTTCTACACTGGATGAGAACATTGCCCGCATTTTTGAGCCAGGTGCTACCCCACCCTCCGCCCGCCTGGCCACCTTAAAACTTGCCCGCGAAGCCGGTTTATACTGCGGCGTGAGCCTCATGCCCATGCTCCCCTTCATTACCGACACCGGACCGCAACTAGACGACATGTTCCGCCGGTTCCAGGCTGCAAAAGCCGCATATATTTTCCCGGCAACTCTTACCCTTTCCGGCGAAGGTATATCCGACAGTAAAACTCTTGTGCACCGCGCTGTCGCTAAACATTACCCGCAGCTACTGGAAAAGTACCAGGCTTTCTTTGCTGAAGGAGCGCAAATGCCCCTTTATTACAGACGGGCGTTTGCCTCTAAAACTGCTGCCTTAAGCCGGCAATACCGTTTACCCAACAGTCTTATGAAAAATGACAGGCTGGAATAGCTTATTTTTAGCAATAAAGACCGGTTGCGGAGGTTAGCAATACGTTTGGGATTTGCCCTTCCTTTTCGCTTTTATTCTTTCCGCGACAGTACAAATTACCTTCGTTCAAAGTACCATGCGCGCCGGAAAAAAGAAATAATATCAAAGCCAATGCCTGGGTATAGCACCAAGTCCACACCGGTCTGCCGCCACACAAAGCCTTACTACAAATGAGCAGCTATATCATGATATTTCAATGCTTTTACAGCAAAACGAGTTGATATCCAGCCTGAGCGGATATACTCCAAGATGAGGGACTGCGACGGTTCTACATCCACGAGTTCGAATAACTGCGGAGGAGCCGGATGCAATCTTTTGAACAATAGAATATCGGCAAAAATCGGCTCAGCGATAAGTGTATCCCGCAGCATAGTCACACCGATACGGTATTCAGAGAGGTAACCCTCCTTCGCGAATATATTGAAAAGGATAGCTGCTACAGAATCTCTTTGATACAGGAAGTTTTTTTGATCATCATAGGAATATTTTGTTTTACGATAAACCGTTTGAATATCGAGAGCTGATTCCCGCAATTGCCGCAATTGCGCCAGTATATACCGGTTACGCTCCTCAATAGCTTGGCGATTGGCTGCAGCATCCTTCAACAGGGCCTCCCAGCCAGCCTGTTTACGTAGTCCTTTCCACGCTGTCTTTCTCTCAAAATAAGCCGGCCCCACGCCCAGAGCCGCCAGCCGCCGGGCATAGCCAAAGGCCCGGGAGAAATTACGAAGCTCCAGGGCCGCCTTTAACGCAGCTTCCAGGTCCATAGCTATCGGCCTCTCGTTCAATGCAAATGCACTGTCGTAAAAAAGAGCGGCGGCCGAAAAATTCTTTTCAGAAAATGCCCGGGCCGCCTCATCTAATAACCGGTTATATTCCCGGAAGGCGAAGGCATACATGCCCGAGGCACTGAAGAGGGCCACAGCAATACAAAGTAGTTTTTTCATTGTTTCTAAATTTTACAGTACAGAAAAGGAAAAGACTGGACAACAGTGCTTTAGTCTATCAAAAAGTCCTGGCTGCACTACCTATACGGCACCAATATCTTCTCCCTTTCCCTCCAAAGTTTGTTTTACAAGTTAACTATTTCCGTCGGCAGTAGAACGTCCCGCGTCTTCGTATGGTTTAGCGCCTTCACCTTTCCGGCAAACAACCAGGAAGAAACGGAATGCAGGCTGTCCTGTTTTCGCATTGATCTGTTCAGAAATTTCCGTAAAATATTGCAAGCCATAAACTTCGAATTCCTTCCGGAGGGACTGTTTATCGTAAAAAAATAATTGTCCCCCATCACCCACAGCGAAAGTATCTTTTGCCAGCAGGCGGCCGAGACCATAATTAGGCGAATTTTTGGATAATATAGAACAAACCATCCAGCCTCCGGGCCTTAACTGCGCATAACAATCCCGGATCATTTTTTTACGCTGTTCCACATCCAGCAGATACAATAGGCCATGACAAAAGATGCCTTCATAACGATGATCGTCGAAGGGCATATCGGTAACCGAACCCTCGTAAATAATTGTACCTGGTCCAAGATAGCTTTTAGCTCGGGCAATAGCCGAGGGAGCAATTTCAATACCGGTCACTTTTATACCTTCACGGATAAAAATGGCGGCATTGCGACCATAGCCGATACCCGGCAACAGTACATCTTTCACCCCTTCTTCAATAAACAGATCCTTGGCCAACAGAGCTGCCTGTGCGGGCTCGAAACCCCACATGGTATTATGTTGCTGAAAACCGGACTCCCAAAATTCCTTCATCTGAATAGCTCCGTTATTGCGGCCCGCTACAGGCAGTATTTCGGCCTCATAGCCCCGATTGACCAGCAAGGATAAAACCGCACCGGCATCCGGCTCGGGGTGTTTCCATATCAGCAGCACATGATCGCCACCCGGTTCTATGCTGATGGTGGTATCCGGCCAAAGCTCAGCTATGGCCCTCCCGGCCTCATCGGCTTGTGTTAACTCCGGTATATTTATTTTGAAGATCGTTACCATACGCTTTTTAAAGGGGTTAATACCTTAACCTGCACAGTGTCCATTTTAGCAGGTAAGCCGACCATTTCATTATACTCAATATCCATTTCATCATTTTTTCGAGATTATTGTACACCATGCAGCACCACATCTATTTCCTGTTTCCCCGGTTCCCTTCCTGTCGGTTTTACCTAACCTTGCAAAAATACATACCTTTACTATCCATCGGCTAGTACTTTCCTGTCGGATAGCACTATCCAATAGGAAAGTGATTTTTTTCTTAAATACAAAATGATGTTGACGGGACAAAAAGATTGTTCTAAAGCAATGCTTTCTATTAAAGATGCTTTAGAAGCGGTAGAGGGACGCTGGCGTTTATTGATCCTTTATGCGCTGTGTAGCAGCCCGAAACGCTTTAGCGAAATAGCCCGCGAGGTACCGGGCATAACGGACAAAACCTTATCAAAGGAATTAAAAAGCCTTCAGGCTCATAAACTGGTAGAAAGAGTGGTATACGATACCGCCCCGCTCACCGTCGAATACCGGATGACTGAACACGGGCGTTCGCTCAACAAGGTATTATACGAACTCTGGAACTGGGGCTTAGCCCACCGTAAAAAAGTGATTGGCAAAGCATAGCGAATCGGAAAAAGCACGCACAAAAAAGTGGTCGAATACTATTGACAAGGCTTAATTGCTTTTTTACACCAGTATAGCAATATTGGAAGCAACATTATTTCATTTTCATTTTTTAATACTTATGCCTGTAGCAGACAAGATTCGTGAGGCCTTAGACATGTTAGCCGACCCGGCCCGGAAGGAGGTTCTGCAACGCTTTTTTAAAACCAGGGCAGGTGAATACGGAGCCGGCGATATCTTCCTGGGCGTAGTAGTACCGGAACAACGCGTTCTGGCCAAAGAATTTTATCAGGCAGCTACTTTCGACGACATCGAAGAATTGTTGAACAGCGATATTCACGAATGCAGACTTACAGCTGTGCATATATTAACGCTTCAATACAATGCCGCCTCCTTCCTGAAGCAGAAAAAAGCAGTTTTCGATTGCTATATCCGTAATCGCCGGCATATCAATAACTGGGATATCGTAGATAGTTCGGCCCATAAGATCGTTGGCCCCTACATTCATGAAACACAGCAATTTCATCTTTTGCACAAGCTCGCAGCCGAAAAATCTATATGGAGTAAGAGAATTGGTGTAATGTCTCTCTGGTATCTCTGGAAAAAAGGATATATAGCGGAGGGCCTGGATCTTTTAGAAAAAAACCTGGAACATCCACACGACCTGATGCATAAAATTAATGGCTGGATGCTAAGGGAGTTGGCGAAGATAGATGAAGAGGCGATGTTGCGATTCCTGGAGCAACATTATGAACGGGTACCGCGTACCACCTTACGATACGCCATTGAAAGACTGGACGAACCGAGAAGAAAGAAAATATTACAGGGCATTTTTTAGCAAATTAAGCCGCAGTACCTGCTCAAAACCAACCAGGCATCGAGATTGTTTAAAAACACATCATCCCTTTGTCTATCGTCGTCCAGCCCCCTATGTCGGACGCTTACAGAGTGTACCTTCCATCAGTAAGTACAAACAACTATACTTTACCCGGGATAAAAAGGTGCATTTTAGATATTATTAAGAAGGTTCGCGCCTTTGAGAAAACGCTAAAAGATGCGCAAGACAACAGATTATCCCCACTGTCGTGGCTCCAAAACGTTGCGCCTCTGCGCCTTCTTGGCGCCTTAGCGTGAAAATAATCCCGTTCTTATAAGCAATTACACCAGGAATTTTCAACCTGCAAACCATAAAACAAATTATAAAGACGACCTCAATACGATCCTTTATTAAACCCAAATTCATTCCTAATCAAAAGCCAAAAACTATGCCGCTTGAAGTATAAATGCTCCCCCTTAATCCAACGTGCCCTTTAGACCACACATCGTCGCTATCAGCTTTTTATAGGCTCCCCTATGCCTTAAGGCCAGGACAAGGCAAAAATCAGACACTGATAATCAAATTGATACAAACTTGTTATGGGCAGGCTCGTCGACAATGTCCTTAAATTAAGCCTTCTTACCGGCATGGATAGTGAAGGGGCCGGTGTTTGATATTGTTATTGCCCAATTATTGCGTTGCTGGT
>JBEBWN010000270.1:0-5974 GCA_040392235.1 Taibaiella helva
TAATATTTTGAATAATTTTTATTTTGATCAAAGAGTTGCTGCCTTCCCTTTTCTTCAGTTGTTTTACAGCAGTCAAAAATTGAAAAGAAAAGTTTTTTTTTATTTCGGGGCGATTGTACGAGAATTAGGGCAAGAGAAGATACATTGTATTGTGTATTATTTATATGTAAAGTCTTTCCTGATTTCTTTTATTTCTTTTTGAGCAAACTATAAGGTTTCCTAAGTTAAAGGGGTAGAACAAGGAAAAACAGGCACTGCACAATAATTTCGTTCAAAACTGTCATAGGTAGAAAAAATAAATGCTTCCTCAGCAAAAAACAGGAATACATTGCGTTGCGTCTTCGTGAGAAAACATAACCCGGAAATTTTTTCGCGCAGTAAACGCATCAAACGCGGAAAGATGAAACCCAAAAGCATTGATAATTTTAATTGCTATGCGGCTTTTTAAAAATGTGCTTCGTGAGACACTAGGAACCGCTAAGGGATCGTTAAGGCCTATGGCGCTGGAAAATATATGTTTGTTTCACCTTATTTTGTGTAATAATTGTTTGTCTCTAAGAACTGTTTCCGTTACTGATCGTTAAAGATTACTTATTACGCTGTTATCGCGGTGTAATATATATCAGGGCTGTATAGAGTACCTTATCTTTGCCGTACACGTCCGGATTATTTGTGTTTTGAAAATCGGTTACAATTATGAAGTGGTTAAGGTATTTATTTCTTTTTTTTATAGCGACCGGTTTCTGCTCTGTTGTTGCCCGGGCCTCTCATATGATTGGTGGCGATGTTACCTATCGTTGCCTGGGCGATAATAATTTTGAAATCACCATTACGCTTTTCCAGGACTGCCTATATGGTGAACCTCAGGCTATTGCACAGGATGACCCGGCTTTTTATGCTATTTACACATCGGGAAATAACCGGCAATTGATCAGACAGGGCTCCGAGCCTTCATTCGACACCAGGAGAGTGGATCCTAACTTCAGTAACGCCTGTATTAATAACTTTCCCAATACCTGTTTAAGTAAACAGGTATTTAAATTTGTGGTTAATTTACCGCCATCGGCAACAGGCTATGATATTGTTTACCAGCGCTGCTGCCGCAATGCATCCATCAATAATATTATTAACCCGGGTAATGTAGGGGTAACCTATAGCGCCCAAATCCCGCCCTTTGTTTCGGGCGAATGTCCGAACAACAGCGCCGTGTATAAAACCCTGCCGCCCCAGATTATTTGTTCCAACAATCCATTCGTTTACGATTTTTCGGCAACAGATGCAGATGGAGATTCGCTAAGTTATGAACTATGCACGGCCCGTAACGGTGGCTCTACCAGTAATCCATTGCCCATGGGAAGAGATATCACGCCTCCTCCCCATGCTTCGGTGCCCTATATGCCACCATACTCGCCGGCTATGCCTATATCAGGCATTCCGCCTATGCAGATCAATCCCTCTACCGGTCTGATGACCGGAACACCTAATGCCGTAGGCCGCTTTGTAGTTACCGTATGTGTGCATGAATGGCGGAATGGTGAGATTATTAATACGGTTTCCAGGGATGTTCAATTTGTTATTACAAACTGTTCCAAGGCTGTTGTAGCTAATATTCCTGAATTAGGCGATGAGCCAAATACCTTTATTGTGCAATGCAAGGGGTATACCGTTAAATTTGTTAATAACAGCACTGGCGGCTTTGATTATTATTGGGAATTTGGCGTGCCGGGAGCCTCCTCCACCGAGTTTGAACCGACTTTTACTTATCCTGATACCGGCACCTATATTGTTAAGCTTGTGGTAAATAGGGGCAGTACCTGCCAGGATAGTATTACGCGGCTGGTAAAGGTGTACCCGGAATATGAGGGCGATTTTGTCTGGACAGGGAAGCTTTGCCCCGAAGAGCCTATCCAGTTTTATGATTCTTCCACTGCCACTTATCCACCCATCGTTTTCTGGAATTGGAATTTTGGGGACGGAGCTACTTCTGATCTGCAAAATCCCAGTCATACCTATGCTAAACCAGGTGGGCCGAAGGAAGTAACCTTAATTTCCAAAAGCCGGCTCGGCTGCCGCGATACCGTGCGCAAGACTGTGCCCCTGCCTTATTTTAATCCCTTCGCCGGCAACGATACCATTATAGTATTGGGTTACCTTTTCCACTTACGCGGCACAGGAAGCACGTATTATAAATGGAGCCCGGAAGATTACCTGAGCGATCCTAATATTGCCAACCCCCGCGTCGATTTTCCCGATACCGGAAGATATAAATACGTGCTGACCGGCACCAATGAAGAAGGTTGTATAGCGACCGATACGGTCGAGATCTGGGTGGTGAATTCGGGTAGCGTTTTTGTTCCTAATGCTTTTTCGCCGAATGGAGACGGTATCAACGATGTATTAATGCCCCGTATTGTAGGCTATTCCGAAATAACCTCCTTCCGCATCTATAACCGATACGGACAACAGGTTTTTACCTCTACCAAAGAGAACTACCCCGAATGGGACGGTACCTATAATGGCAAAGTTGCCGATATCGGCGTTTTCTATTATATTATAGAATTGAAGGATATCGAGGGTAATAAAAAGACACAAACGGGAGACATAACACTGATCCGTTAAACAGGAGTAAAACAGAGATAATTAAGGTGGATATATTTATTACAGGAGCAAGCTCGGGTTTTGGGGCTGCTATAGCGCGGCGGTTTGCGCGGGAAAATAACAGGATATGGATAACCGGTCGGAGGTCGGATCGGCTGGAAGCGCTCAGCAAGGAATTGAAGGAAAAGGGATGTCGCGAGGTGCAGACCAGTATACTGGATGTGCGGGATAAGAATAGTGTACAACAGGCGGCCCGCGCATTGGAAAGCCAATGGGGCAGGCTGGACCTTTTGGTGAATAATGCGGGTCTGGCGTTGGGATTCTCCGGTATTGGGGAAGGGGATTTTCAGGATTGGGATACCATGATCGATACGAATGTCAAAGGTTTGCTGTATGTCAGCCGTTGCCTGATACCACTAATGCAAAAGCAAAGGCAGGGACATATCATTAACATAGGCTCTACGGCGGGCAAAGTAGCTTACCAGAATGGCAATGTTTATTGCGCTACCAAATTTGCGGTAGATGCGTTAACGCAGTCGATGCGAATAGATCTGCTGCCTTACGGGGTTAAGGTTACAGCAATTAACCCTGGTATGGCCGAGACGGAATTCTCGTTGGTGCGTTTTCACGGTGATGCCGAAAAAGCAGCAGGTGTTTACGAAGGATTTGCGGCATTGCAGGCTGAAGATATTGCGCATATTGTGCATTATTGTGCCAGCTTGCCGGCGCACGTATGTATTAATGATCTGACTGTAACCTGCACGCAACAGGCGAACAGTATATACAAGATGAGTTAAGAAGAATAAAGAGAAGGTCGAACGTCCGGTAAAAGTAAAAGCTCGGCAGTAATATAGCTTATTCGGTATGTGTTGGAGACGCATGGAAGAGGCTGTTTATACCCGCCTTTGTCAGTAATACTATACAAAATAACACCAGTAGATTACCATAAAGAAAGTCTTTTTTCTCAATGATTTCGCCATTGGTGTTATTTTCATTGCCGCTACATCAAGCAGTTAGTAATCAGGTATTGCCTCCCGGAGGTGTTGCTGCCGCGGTGCGGAATAGCATTATGTCGCGGTCAAACAGGTAAATGCCACTCTTATCATCGCCTACTAATTCCAGTTTGTCGTTCAGCGTCCGGGCTAATCTTTCTTCTTCAATTTGTTCTGATACATACCACTGCAAAAAATTATGCGTGGAAAAATCTTTCTCCTTCAAGGCCAGGTCCACGATCTCGTTAATGCTTTCCGATACTTTTAACTCGTGTTTCAGTAATTCCTCAAAGACTCTTTTTAAGGATTGGAAAGTAATATTTGGTTGCGGCAGGGCAGGCACAACAGCAAACCCTCCGCGTTCATTTATATACCGGATCAGTTTCAGCATGTGTATACGTTCTTCATCCGATTGTTTATAGAAAAAATCGGTTATACCGTCCAGCCCCGGCTGGATTTCCGCCCATGAGGCCATTGCCAGGTATGCTTGAGAGGATTCTGCTTCCATGGCAACCTGTCTGTTTAGTGCTTCCTGTATGCTTTTTGATAACATATGTTCAAGTTTAGATGATCAAATTATTTGGTTATCCTGCTTACAAATTTAGATTTTTCCCTGTATACCGTTATAAATCATTTGTATAGATAAATAGCCTACTACAATAGCAAAACCCCATCGCAGCCATTTAGTATCGGCTTTGACCAGGATTTTGGCCCCAAACATAGCGCCTAATAAGACACCCAGCATAACTGGCGCCGCAATACCCGGCATGATGTAGCCGCGTTTGAAATAAATAACGGCGCTGGCAGCTGCCGTTACGCCGATCATAAAATTGCTGGTTGTAGTAGACACTTTGAAGGGTATGCGCATGATATTATCCATAGCCAATACTTTTAAAGCACCGGAACCGATTCCTAATAATCCCGACATAATGCCGGCAAACAACATCATGAAAAAGCCACCGACGATATTGACGGCGCTGTAGTGCCGTAAATCCTGTTGGCTAGTATAGCTGCCAAAAAGCCGTAGTCGTGATGCAAGGGGACCGGGATTGGTGATTATGCGATGCTCTTCTTTTTTGCGGATCGACATAATAGCAGAAAAAATTAAAATAATGCCAAATATGATGCCCAGTACATTTTTGGGTAAAAAAGTAGTGAGCAGTGCACTGGCTATAACGGCACCCAGCGTGGTAGCTACTTCCAGGAAAATGCCGATCCGGATATTAGTAATGCCTTCCCGGACATAGGCTGCTGCAGCGCCCGATGAAGTGGCAATTACCGAAATTAAAGATGCTCCGATTGCATAGTGAAAATCAACACCTAGGACAAGCGTGAGCAACGGAATAATCACTACACCTCCTCCCAGGCCGGTCAGGGATCCTAACAACCCGGCCAGGAGCGCTCCTGAAAATGTAATTAGCGTAAATAGAAGAACAGACATGTACGGCGAAATTACAAATCAATCGATTGCCGTGTAAAAAAAATACTGCATATCCGGGTAGTAGGGGGGCATAAATTACAATGTACAACTAAGGAGCTAAAAAAATTATGGCACCGGGTCATGCCCATGCCCTCCGAAAGGATTGCAGGAGAGGATACGTTTAACAGCCAGCCAGCTCCCTTTTAAAGGGCCATATTTTTGTAGGGCTTCGATAGCGTATTGAGAGCAGGTTGGGGTATAGCGACATTGGGCTCCGAGAAGCGGAGACAGCAACTTTTGATACAGTTTGATAATATAAATGAAAACTTTCTTGATCACCTGGGGATAAAAGTAAGCATAACCTTTATTGCTCCGGCAATATTATTGCTTTTTTAAGCCTATCGATCACTTTATTCACAGCCTTCAGTGACTCGGGGAAGCTGAAGGTTTCATTTCCTGAAAAAATAAGGAAACATTGTAATTGCATGCCCGGGGGAATAAAAGGATATAACTCCTGTTTTTGCAAACGCCAGCTTTCTTTTAATAGTCGCCGGATGCGATTGCGCATAGTCGCTTTCCGGACTCTTTTCTTTGGAATGCTGAATCCTACCTGGGCAGCGGCCACCCGGTCGGTATCCGGTGCCTGGAGAAGATAAACTACCCGTAAGGGAAAAGCCGAAAACGCCTCTCCTTTCTGGAAAAGCGTTTCAATCTTTTTGCGCAGCTTTAACCGCTCTGATGCGGGCAAGGTGTACCCTGGCTGTGCACTGCTCATAAAAACAATTAACTTAGTGGTATGACAACCGAAATGCCTTATTTCAGACGGCGCTCGTCAGAAACAGTCAGTTTCTTACGTCCTTTTTTACGACGCGCAGCTAATACTTTACGTCCATTAGCGGTTTCCATACGTTTACGGAATCCGTGAACTGATTTACGACGACGACGCGAAGGCTGATAAGTACGT
>JBEBWN010000271.1:0-5934 GCA_040392235.1 Taibaiella helva
GCATTGGGAAGGTCCATGTAGCAGTCCTTATTAATGGTAACTGATTCAGAGCCCCTGCATCCTACCGTGTCCCGTATTATATCCAGGCTGTAGGTGCCGGGATGGAACGCTCTCAGACTGGCGGTGGTATCGCCGGTATTCCATCGGTAGCGGTAAGCGCCCGGCGCTAATGTTACTTTATTTTCCAATACTATGGGTTGCCCCCTCCAGCATAAGCCGCTGTCGGGGCCCAGGCTCACTATGGGCAAAGCATATACCTGTACTGTATCGGTAAATTGCGTCTCCGGGCATATCCGGTTCCGGGCGCTGAGTTGCACAATATAAGTGCCGGCGCTGTTAAAGGCGTGTTGCACTGCATTTTTATCTTTTGTAACGAAATCGCCGTCGTTACCATAGCGCCAATGCAGTTCTTCCACAAATTGATCGGTAGAAGGATCGAACCGGGCAGTCTCTCCTGCACAAAGCCGGTCCCTGTCCAGGGTGTAGGATATGGGGAATACCGAATCGATCGTTATATTCTGCGATACCGAATCGGCACATTTATCGCCGATCCAGCCCAGCAATTTAGCTTCGTATATGCCCGCCTGTTGATAACGGTATCCGGCGTCGCGTGCCGTGCTGCCTTCCCCATTGCCATAGCGCCATTGAAAACGCGTAAAGGGCTGCTCGGAGGTATTACGGAATGAAACCAGCTGGTCAGCACAAAAGATGGTATCCGCGTCAAAAGACAGGATGTAATCGCGTTCGGGATAGCGGACCATGAAGGTATCCCAATAAAGCTCGCATAAAGAGTCAACCCGGTAATTAACCCAGTACACACCGGGGCCACGTACCACCCTGTCGCTGCCCGTAGTAATTTTATCCTCCCAAAGATAGCCACTGGTGGCCTGGTGCGAAGCGCTTAACAACAATGTATCCGCTTTACACATCCCATCCAGCACGGTGGTGCTGTATACCCTGCTGTTCCTTTTTAAAACAATATGAAAGGTGTCTACATAATCTTCACATTCCGTGGTGTAATTCTGATAACTTACCCAAAAGGTGCCGGAGGTATCGGTATGAAATACCTTTCCCAGGCTGCCATCCTGCCATTGGTAATTTATAGCATTGAGATTCAAGGCCGTTAAGGTTACGGTATCTGCACAATAAACCGTATCGGTTTGGGAAGTGTAGTGTTTCTTATTGATGACGATCATGGCCGCATTGGGCAATCCCAGCGTGCTCCTTGTACCACCGGTCAGCACGAAACCGCCCATTTGATAACTACAAGCCATTCCCGCCAGTTCGGGAGATTGTATCACATGCAAAAAGGTATCCTGCGCTGCTATATACATTTTATTATCGGGAGCCCTTTTTATGGCCCAATTACTGGCCGAAATACCGGTATTGACCCTTATTTTGGAACGGACAATCTGCTGGGTATCCTGCAGGCTCATATCGAACTGGAAAACACTGGTCGGCGAAGCGAAGCCAGTTCCGTATAGCTTCGAATTGGCGGGTGAGAAAGCAACCCCATAATATTGTATACTACCATCACGGTCCAGGACGACCGGATTACTGGTCTTGCCGGTGCTGGCATCAAAGTCGTACAGGACCAGGTTACCCTGTGCCGAGGCAATCTTAGTGCGATCGGGCGAGGCATCCAGGCTGCCAATAGCGCCTGCATACATTCCCGATCCGGCTATTTTAGGAGACAGTACAGGTATGGTATCAATACCCTCGAAGGTAATATTATAGGCTTTCATGTTCGCATCCAGCCTGGAACAGGATACCAGCCATATATTGCAATTATTTCCGGAAACCGCCGTCATGTGTTCGGTTAACCCGAAATCGAGCAGTTTTCCCTTGGTTTCGGTAATCACATCGCCTCTGCCCCCGTTCATGCTCATATCCACTATACAATAATACAACCGGCCCAAACGGCCGGATTCATAGGAGCCTAAAGAAAAAATATAGTATTGACTGCTCTTTCCGGGTATGGGTACAATGAGCGCCCCCTGGGCAGTACTGGCGGTCACATTTGCAGATATGGCAGGAAGATCGTTACCATTGGGCATAACCTCATGAAGAGCATCCCAGGCCGTGCTGCCATCTGTATAAAATAATAAGCGTCCGTTAGCATCGCAAATAGAGGCGGAGCCTTCACTTGTAGATATTTTCGTTTTAATAATTGGCGGGGGCAGCCTGTTAAAATCCATCCCGACATTTGTGCCAAAAGCCCAAAAATTACCGTATTGTGCATGTATTATACTATTGCCATAAGTACACAATAGGAACACTAAAATATATGTATATAGTCTCATGTTTTTGATTTCAGACCAAGCAAGTTTTTTCTCCATATATGCCCGGGCTTTATGGCTTTTTATAGGAACGGCAGAGGCTTGGTTAATACAAGTCCCAAATATAATGAAAAAAAGAAAAGGCGAAGGGCAAGGAAGGAGAATCAGATGATAAAATATCGCCGGCAGGGGGAAAACACCTGTACGCCCGGCAAAGATGGATGCAAACCGGCGTCCTACAGGTTCCCTGTTTGCATGAAACCAGGAAAAGGATCCGGGATAGTCATAAGAGAAACATAGAGCGGGAACACGCAGCCAGATAAGGTAAAGGCCATAGTGACAGGCCAGTTTTAATATGCGGAGGCTTGGATAGCCCTCACCCGAAAAATTGTATTACATTGCGATAGCATAAACCGTTTAATGTCATGGCAGGAAAAATGTCCATTTTATTGTTTTTGTTCGTCCTGTCCGCAAGAGGCGCCTTCGCACAGGAATCTCCTGCTCCCCAGCACGCAGGCGGCGATACCCTGGTACAACGAAAAAACGATATCGGCTTCTTCCTACTCGGGCATTCCGGCGACCCGGAGCAGTGCGATCAATCTTTAATGGGACTACAATACAAATATTGGCTGCGGCAGGGGGCCGGTATACGCCTGATGGCAGGGTATAATGCTTACCGGCATTGGTTGGATCCCTGGCCACAGCAGGCCATCAGTCCGGATACCCTGCTCTACCGGCAGGATAAGCGAAAGGCCAATATGTTTTTCGTCGGCGCCGGCCTGGAAGTGCATCGGCAATTTTACAGGAAAGTGTATTTAACGGCGGCTATTGATGTGATAGCCGGCTGGGGTAAAGGCCATAGCCAGACCTTTACCAGGCTGAAAGCTATGGGCGACACCATTTCTTCCTATGGAACGGAGCCCCTGCCGGCCCAGCCCTCTGAAAAGTATAGCCGTTTGCATATCCGTTTATTGCCCGCTATCGGCGCCAAATTTGTTTTTAGCCGTGTCAACTTCGGTGTAGAAGCCAGCGGCACGAATGTAAGCTTTTACAGAGAGCACACTGGAAACCGTCCCGCGGAAAGCCTGATCGATTTCAGTTTATGGGATAATGTAGCCTACCGTTTATTCCTGCATTATAGCTTTTGAATATCTTAGTCTCTTATCCCGGGAATGCTCCAGGCAACAAATACGCAGCCTGTTCCGGTTTGTCTTTCCCCAATTGTCCTGTTTTACCTTATCTATAATCAAACGATCTTTAAACGCTCTTCTTCCAGGTCGATCTGGTACAATTGCCTGCGGATGATCTCTTCATCGATAGCCGGATCTTTATTCAGCTCGGTAAGGTATTGCCGCTGACTTTCGAGCAATTCTACGAAAATAGCTTTTGTGGACGAATTCATCCAACTGTCGTCGCTGGCTTTTGCGCGCTCTTCCCATCGTTTCAGAAATTGCTCTATCCCTGCATGGCCATTCAGCTCATTATCGTATTTCTGCTTCAGGAAGTCGTATACATGTTGTTTTAAGCCCTGCTTCATTGCCTTCCGGGTTTCTTCTTTTTCTTCTTCGGAAGTGATCGTATTCAAAAACGAACTGCGCTTGATAAAATAGGGCAATGTCAAGCCCTGGACCACCAGGGTCAGCAATATCACGACAAAGGTGATGAAGAGGATCAGGTTACGGTGAGGAAAGGGCGTTCCGGCATCTACAGCAACAGGTATGGCCAGGGCCGCGGCTAAGGATACGACGCCGCGCATACCGGTCCAGCCCAATAAAAGCGGCATTAGCCATCGGGCCCGGGCAGAGGGTATTTGCGGCAAAGCCTGCCTGCGAAAGATCATAGTAGCCATCATGGCGGCATAGGAACTGATAATACGGGCCAGGACCAGGACGCCGCTGACCAATATTCCATAACCGATGGCGGTGGATAAGGATATGCCTTTAGCTCGCAGGCCATTCACAATTTCGGGCAGTTCCAGGCCGATGATGAGGAATACGATACCGTTTAAAATAAAAACAAAGCTTTCCCATACGCTATAGCCCCTGATACGGCTGGTACTATTGAGAAATACCAGGCGGCGGGCAGACATATACAGGCCACCCGCAACGACAGCCAGGACGCCCGAGCTATGCACCTGCTCTGCTATCCAGTACATGAAATAGGGTTCTATCAATGTCAATGCAATATCAGAAGGCGCGTCGGTAGGTAATAATTTATGCGCCTGCACAAATATCCAGCCCAATAATAAACCTATTCCGGCGCCACCCAGCACCATCCACAAAAAACTGCCCAGGGCATCCTGCCATACAAACTGGCCGGCCCCTACGGCGACAAGGGCAAAACGGAAAATAATAAGGGATGAGGCATCATTAAGCAAACTCTCCCCTCCCAGGATGGCAGAAGTAGATTTGGGAATTTTGACAAAACGGGTAATAGCGCCTGTGCTGACAGCATCAGGAGGAGAAACAATGCCGCCCAGTAAAAAGCCCAGGGCAAGACTGAAGCCGGGGATATAATAATTGGTGACCACTGCCACCGATAGTGCGGTAAAGAACACGACCAGGAAGGCAAAACTGCCGATAATACGCCACCATTTTTTCATCTCTTTAAAAGAAATGGTCCAGGCCGCTTCAAAAAGCAAGGGAGGCAGGAACAGGAAAAAGATCAGGTCGGGATTGATGCGTACCACCGGGAGGCCGGGAACAAAACTGAGCACCAGGCCCGCCAGGACCAGGAGAATAGGATACGCCACCCGCAGCCGGGTAGCCCACATATTGAGCAGTACTATGGCAGCAACCATAGCCAGTAAGAAAGGTAGCAGTGCATGCATGAAGATCCTGTTTACATTTTCACCGCTCACTTGTGCCGGCCATCCTGTTTTTTGCAATAAGCACACACTCAGGGATGCCCAAGATCAAAAAAAAAACGAGAAGCACGCAATACGGCTATTTAAAATTAGAAAAAAGAGGCAAATATTTTTTCTTTAGGCAAATATTTTCCAGGCGGGTTTGGAAAATGGATAGATACGGGGAAAGGCGTCCAACAGGAAGGACGTAGCCAGATGATGCCGGGCCACAACTGGATAGATTGATATATAAAAGCTATTCGTGTGCTACTATGTAACAAACAAATTTTCAAGGCCTGGCACGAAATGTAGTTTGACAAAGCCCTTCATTTCATGTCCTGTTATAGATTGGCACGCGAAAAGATTCGCGCCAGCTGTGAGAGCATGTGCAGAATCAACCTAATGCCGTTTGACCCACAATATCTGATGGAACTACGGCGAACACCAAGCTGTCAAAGCATCTATATTCCCCAACCAACGCGTCATTGGCACCGTAGTGGAGGCATCCCCTGAGGATAGGTAGAGTGCTTACAACTACCACATTGCAGCAAAGGCTGGGGCTGGCAAGCTCCGGCGGGATATCTCCACTGCGCTTTCCCCTTCGCTACACTACAGCGAAAGCTTCGGTCGATAGGACGCGGGAGTAAGAAAAGTAGCACGGCGAAAACGAGGCTGCCAAAGTGCTTATACTGCCCAATCAACGCGTCATTGGCGCGCCTTTATTTTTTGTAAAAAACGATAGCATAATGACGTGGTATTCAGGCGTTATAAAATAGCGTCATTGTAATCGTTAGGAAACATCCTCTGAGT
>JBEBWN010000272.1:0-5931 GCA_040392235.1 Taibaiella helva
ACCAGGACATTTTTGCCATCAAACAGGATGCCACGGGTAAACTGATCTGGGCCCGTACTTTTCCCTGCAAGGGTGGCTTGGGTAACGCAGGACAGGATATAAAGGTAGACTCCTCTGGAAATGTGTATGTTATAGGTTATTTTTCGGACTCCATACGTATGGGAGGCTCTACTCAGCCCTTTGCATCTTACGGTAACAGCCGCGATATTTTCCTGGTGAAATTAGATAAAGCCGGCAACACGGCCTGGGCAACCAGCATGGGCGGACTTGGAACGGATATGGGCACATCACTGGATCTCGACAAGGAGGGCAATGTATATGTTTGTGGTAATTTTCAGACCACAATATTTATCGGCAATACTTCTCTGATTAGTAGCGCTGGACGTATGTTTGCCGCAAAGTTTGACAGCAACGGAAACTTTATCTGGGCGAGCCAATTAGGCGGTACAGCTAGTACGATAGCACCCGCTGGTCTTGCTGTGGACAAAAACAACAATACTTATTTAACGGGTACTTTCTACTCCACCAGCGCTACTTTTGGCAATGTTACCCTACCGGGCGGCGGCTTCGGTACACTCTTCGTGGTTAAATTGAATGCTAACGGCGCCGTTACCTGGGCCAAAGGCAACCAGGTAGACAGCAAAAAGAATGGCGAAGCCTGGGGAACGGGTATTGCCCTCGACGGAGAAAATAATGTACATATCAGCGGTGTATTTCTTGCGGCATCGGATACCAGGGGCGCAGTTGACTTTAACCTGAGCCCGTTGCCAGCGGATACGTTCTGGCTCAAGGAAAGTGCCGGGGTAAGTGGCAGTGCCTTTGTTCTAAAATTGGATAATGACGGCAATTTCATCTGGGCTAAGCCATTCCTGGGCCATAGTGGCCGAACGGCTTACAGCAGCGCCAACAGGATAGACCTGGATGTGGAGGGCAATGTGTATACAACCGGCCATTTCAGAGGATCGGTAGATTTCGATCCCGGAAGCAATACCTCTATTATCAGTACAGATAGTGTGGAAGTCCGCGGTAGGGCAACGAGCCTTACCAATGCCTTTATTTCAAAACTGGATAAGAACGGGAATGGGGTATGGGCAAAATCGTTAAAAAGCAAAGGTCTTAATACAGATGCCAGTTCATTCGGAAGGGCCATAGCAGTGAATCCCTACGGCGGTGTGGTCTATACAACCGGTAGTTTCAGCGATACCGTTAACTTTGCTACCGGAACGAGCACACAACTAGCCATCTCGCAGCTCAGCACTACAGATATTTATATCCATAAACTCACCTGTGCAAACAGGGACACGGCAGCAGTACTTGCAGTAGATGCCGATTGCACAGGCTATACGATTAATGGTCAAACCTATTCGGAAAGCGGCTTGTACTATACCACTTTTATTGCCAGAACAGGCTGTGACAGCGTGGTAGCGTTTAATCTGACCATCACACTGCCGGAACCGGTCATTAATGTCAATGTAGACACTTTGGGCACACAAACTTATGCCCGCTATCAATGGCTCAAAAATGGCGCCATAATAGAAGGCGCTACCAACAGGTTATACGTGGTTACAGAAAACGCCGACTACCAAGTAATTGTTACCGACGAAAATGGCTGTACAGACACTTCCGGTATATATAAGGTAAGCAATGTCCATGTAAGCGAAGTTTCCGGTAAGCATACCTTTATTCAAATTTACCCCAACCCGGCAGCTGATTTTGTATATATACAAAGTTATATTGCTACAGATGTCACCTTAAGCACTATAGACGGCCGTGTTTTGCGGAAGGAGAAGAATGCAAAAATGCTATCTCTGAAACAGCTACCCCAGGGCATTTACCTATTGCATATTACAGATAGCAAAGGAGGCTTGTTAAGCGTAGAAAAAATAGCCAAGCAATAATTCTTTCAAAAAGAGTATAAAGGCACAAAACAGCACCAATATGTTGCGTGCCTTTATACATCTTCCCATTCTAAATCTTACCTTGACCTTGACCGGCCCAATAGCTTATCAATGAAATTTCAGCGCCTTCACATGGGGTAAAGAAACAATAGGATGTCCTAACAACAAATGGTTGTGCAGCAAAAATAATTACGGCAGATCTAAACTACCCACCTTTATGAAAAACTACGCTTTTATACTGTTCTTTATAATTGCATCGTGTGTGTCCCCCGCAATCGTCGCACAGTACGAAAATGTGTGGGCATTAGGTATGCATGCAGGTATCGATTTTAACTACAATCCACCGAAAGCTATTACCACAGGTATTGCCTCAAATGAAGCCTGTGCCTCCATTGCCGACATTAATGGTCAATTACTATTTTATACCGATGGTACAACACTCTGGAACAGGCAACATCAGCCTATGCCCAGCACAATCTACACCCCTTCTACATATGGTACCACCAGTTCCTCGCAAGGTACAGTCATCATACCCGTCCCCGGTGAATTGGCGCGCTATTATGTCTTCTCCATCATCAGCCAGGAAGACGTCAACGCCGGCCAGTTGTATTACAGCATAGTTGACATAGGCCTGGATAATGGCTTAGGCAATATAGTACCCGGCAGCAATGGAATACCATTAGATACCAGGGGCATATTAACAGAACATATGACAGCCGTAGCCGGCGATAACTGCGATATATGGTTAATTACTTTTTCCCGGTTAAATGACGGAGAATTTCTATGTTTTAATATCAATACCGCAGGGATCAATCATAACCCTGTGTTATCTAAAGCGTTACCTTCTCGTTTTGACCGCTTTAGTCAACGAATAGGCTATATCGACGTATCGCCCGATAGGACGAAAATAGCCATTGCAAAGGGCGATCTACAATTATATACTTTTGATCCGGCAACAGGTGCCCTTACACAACCTGTTACCTTGCTACCCCGCTCCCTGGGCGCCTATACTTTTTACACCTATGGCACTGCTTTTTCGCCCCGCGGCAGTAAACTATACACCTTCGCCACAGGCCAATGGGGGCCTTCCTTATGTCAGTTTGATCTATCCTCGGGCGATTCTTTAATCATGGTCAACTCCAGGGTTTCTGTATCGCAAGAAGACGAAGCCTGGAACTCATTCAATGCACTCAAAAGAGCGCCTGATGGAAAAATATACACCACATCCAATGTTGACCCCAACCAACCCAACACGGCATTGGGTATCATCCACCATCCCGACCTGCCAGGTAAGGCCTGCAACTTCGAACCTTTTAGTTTTACTCTTTTTCCAGGCACAACATTTCAAGGCGGATTGCCCAATACCAACTCCGGCATTTTTGAACATTATCAGAAAAACAGCAGTTTCACGCTCATCTGCAACCAGGACACTCTAAAAGCGCTTCATTCGTCAGGCTATGGCTATCTGTGGCAGGATGGCATAACCGGAGCCGAGCGGCCTGCCGGAGCGGAAGGTATATATTGGGTTCGGTATCAGGCTTTGGGTACCCAATGTGTGGAGGAATATACAGATACGTTTAAACTGCTGCATCAGCAGTGGAAGCACACCTCCTCCGCATCCTACCAGGAGGCATGCTGGGGCGATAGCATACACATTGCGGCAAATTTACCCGGTAAATCCGGCTATACATGGCATGATGGGCAAACGGGTTGGAAAAGAACAGTATACCGTTCCGGCACATACCTTATAAAATATCACGAACCCGGCGAAGAATGTAATAATTATGCCGACTCCTTCACTATCAGGTTACCGGAGGAGCAATATAGACTGTCCTTCCTGTCTGATTCTATCATATGCCAGGGTACCCCAATCAATGTGGTAAACAGGTCGCCTGCCTACTACAATGATATTGCCTGGCATTTCGGCAATGGAGATAGCTCGTCCAGCACACAACCCGATTATATTTACGATAGTCCCGGGATATATAACTTGCTGTTAACCGGAAACCATAACGGCATTTGCGCCGACACGGCAGCTTTGACCCTGATAGTAGATAGCAACCTGAACACGCATTTTGTATCTTACCCGAAAGAAATTTGCAGTGGCCAGGAAATATTTTTTTCGCACGCGTTAGCCGGCAATTCCGTACAAAGTCTTTACTGGTCCTTAGGAGATGAAATGTATTCTACAATAGAAGACAGCCTGTTCCAGCATCACTATGCCTACCCCGGTATAAAACAGGTAAGACTGGAGGCACGGTTCAGAGCCTGCCCCAACGCGCACTATACAGATAGTGTTTGGGTGCACCCTATCCCACTGATAACACTTGGAAAAGACACTGCATTGTGTTTAAATGGTACTGCCCTTGTATTAAAAAACCTATATCCCGAACAGGCAGGGATCACCCATCTGTGGAGTACAGGCGCCCATACCCCGGTTATAACCATATCAGGCCCCGGTGCATATAGTTTGCAGGTAAAAAACATTTTCGGATGTACGGCGGAAGATCGTATAACAGTTAAAAAAGATTGCTATATAGATATACCCAATGCCTTTAGCCCCAATACCGATGGCCATAATGACTACTTCTTTCCTAAACAACGACAAAGCGATGCTTTTATGGACTTCCGGATGCAGGTGTTCGACCGTTGGGGGCAAAAATTATTTGAAACCGCCGAAAAGAAAGGGCGCGGATGGGACGGCCGCTTTAAAGGAAAAGAGCAGCCTGCCGGTGTATATCTTTACCGGGTCACAATAAGGTTGCACAACGGAAATGTCCAACAATATGAAGGCAATGTTACTTTAATACGATAGTACGGGAAGTCCGAACTACCGGTAGGCCTGTTAAACCTTTACCGGTCGCGGTTCATTAGACGCCACGTCCATATCGGCCTCCTTATGTATATCCTTAAACAAAATCATTTTCCCTATTTTAGATGATGCGCCCTCGTAGAAACCGGTTTCTGCTGAAAATGATTTTGGTTTTCTGAAGCTGCCGGAAATAATGTCGAACAAAGGCAAATCAGAATAATTAAAGGCATGAACACTTCTGGCATGGTGCAATAAATGCGTTTCGCAGCTCTGAAAAAATTTGTTTTTTTACAGCTCGAATTGTATCGCTCCGGTAGCCGCCCTCAGCGGACAATGTCCTGGTTCCGGGTACGGACATAGCTTCTTGCGGTACTCATTAACAAATAATACAGCTTCGCTGTCTGGAACAGGAGCTATCGTAATCATGACGGACAATACAAAAGCATTTTTGCCTATAGGTATAGGACGCTTAATTGTTTTCCATTCTTATTGCCATCATTACGCTTGAAAGGCCCGTTGTTGTACCAATGACGCTATTTTGTAACGCTTGAATACCGCGTCATTATGCTATCGTTTTTTGCAAAAAAATAAACCCGTACCCATGACGGGTATAATCGTATTCCGTTCCCTGCCTTTGTCCTATCTATTGTCAATAACAGCCCAGTCGAAACGGGACCAGCGCGGGAGAGGTATTCAGCTCTTCTGAGATCATCACGTCAGCCTTCGACGAGGCTCTGGCTGACAGTAAAATTGGCTTCGAGCTATGCTAAAGCCGGCAAAGGCAATGACCGGCAAACCACGCCGGGATATCTCCATTGCGCTTTACCTTCGCCGCACCACAACAAAAGCTTCGATACCAATGACGCTATTTTGTAACGCCTGAATACCATGTCATTATGCTATCGTTTTTTGCAAAAAATAAGGGCGTACCAATGATGCGTTCATTGGGCGGTCCATCCGAAGACCAAAGGCATACGCGAACAATCGGGACAGAGACAGCTTCATGCTTCGCTGTGACGGCAAGAACGCAAACTAAGACAGGGTGGGTTCAGATTACTTCGTATGGAGCAATGGGAGGTACGGATGGGATAAAAGGAAGAGGAAGCCGTCCAAAACTCAAAAAACGCCCCCGCTGGAAGCCTAAACTTCATACGGCTACGCCGGGGGTAGCATAGCCAGACAAAAAAGCGGGCTTAGCATAGCCTTTGCGGCGTGGAAGCA
>JBEBWN010000273.1:0-5929 GCA_040392235.1 Taibaiella helva
AAGTTGACTCCCAAAAGTATAGCGCTCAGAAAGCTGTTTTAGGGGCCAACTCCAGTTGACTTGTGTATTGTATACTTTTTAAGGAAAGAGGAGAGGCTGTTCCCTGTGATTCGGAAACAGCCTCTCCTCTTTTTATATTATATATACATGTCCGGTCAGGAAGCGGCGTTTCTCGCTTCGATCCACTCTCGGGCATTGGTAAATGCTTCAATCCATGGCGAAACCTCATCGCTGCGTCCCTCGGGGTAATGTGCCCAGTTCCATTGGCGCAACGAGCGTTCTATATGGGGCATCATTACCAGGTGCCGACCGCTCTGATCGCATAACATAGCTGTATTATAGTCTGATCCGTTCGGGTTGGCAGGATAGGTATCGTAGGCATATTTGGCGACAATGCGGTACCGGTCCTCGGCATAAGGAAGACTGAACTTACCTTCTCCATGAGATATCCAGACGCCCAATGTGCTACCTTCGAGGCTGGACAGCATTACCGAATTATTTTTTTGTATCGTCAGCGAAGTAAAGCCACATTCATGTTTATGACTATCATTGTGCAGCATTTTCGGTTTTTCTTCATGGTCCTTATTGATCAGGCCCAGCTCAATAAAGAGTTGACAGCCGTTGCAAATACCAACAGATAGCGTATCCTCCCTGTTGAAGAAATGCTCAAGGGCCAGGCGGGCCTTCTCATTATACAGGAAAGCGCCTGCCCATCCTTTGGCCGAACCCAGCACGTCAGAGTTGGAGAAGCCGCCTACAGCGCCGATAAATTGTATGTCTTCTAATGTTTCCCGTCCCGATATTAGATCGGTCATATGTACATCTTTCACGTCGAAGCCTGCCTGGTACATGGCATTGGCCAATTCCCTTTCCGAGTTGCTTCCTTTTTCCCTTAATACGGCGGCTTTAGGACGCACATGATTTACGGGTAAAGAAGGTAAGCGGCCATCGAAATGTTCGGGGAAGCGGTATTGCAATACGTGGTGTTTATAATGCTCGTAACGTTCTTTGGCCTTTTCGGCACCACTTTGTTTACAGTCTAATAGGTATGAAGTCTTAAACCAGGTATCCCGCAGCTGATCGATATCGAACACAAGTTCGGGCGCCGCTCCGTTCCGGATCACCAGGCTGGGTTTTTCTGTTACAGTTCCAATTTTATAAAAATGTATTTGATTTTCTATCCAATAGCTTTCTATATCCTGGTTGGCTTGTATCACTAAGCCGGTATTTTCTGCGAAGAGTACTTTTACATTATCCTCTTCACCCAGGGCCGACAGGTCCAGTTCTGCACCCAGGTTACGGTCGGCAAAACAGAGTTCCAGCAAGGTAGTGATCAGTCCGCCGCTGCCAATGTCATGCCCCGCCTGTATTTTACCTTCACCGATCAATGTCTGTATGGCATTAAATGTACGTTTCAGTTGCTCCGGATCTTTTATATCCGGAACGGCATCGCCTATACGGTTTTGTATCTGTGCAAAAGAGGAACCGCCCAGTTGAAAGCGGTCTTCGGTTAAGTTAATATAGTAAACCGGTCCGCCTTTTTTGCGGAATACAGGCTCTACCACGCGGCCAACATCCGAGCAATGTCCTGCTGCAGATATAATGACGGTGCCTGGGGCAATTACTTCGTCCTCCTTATATTTTTGTTTCATGGAGAGTGAATCCTTGCCGGTAGGGATATTAATACCCAGGCTTATGGCGAAATCCGAACAGGCCTTTACTGCCTGATACAAACGGGCGTCCTCTCCTTCATTTTTGCAAGGCCACATCCAGTTTGCTGAAAGCGATACGCTTTTCAAACCGTCCGCCAGAGGCGCCCATACAATATTAGAAAGCGCTTCGGCAATCGCGAGACGGCTACCAGCTGCGGCATCCACAAGAGCCACAAGAGGAGCATGTCCTATTGACGTTGCAATACCTTCCTTTCCCTGGTAGTCCAGGGCCATTACGCCACAGTTATTTAAGGGTAGTTGCAGCGGGCCTGCAGTTTGTTGTTTGGCTACTTTTCCGCCCACACAGCGGTCCACCTTGTTGGTCAGCCAGTCCTTCGCCGCCACAGCCTCCAGCTGCAATACCTGGTCCAGGTATGCCGGAATATCTTCTTCCCGGTAAGTCACCGGCTGATAGTTCCTGTTTACATTGCGGTCTTCCATTATGGTTTTCGGTGAACTGCCAAACATATCTTTTAACTCCAGGTCCATAGGTGTTACGCCTGTGGTGGCTGAAGTAAATGTAAAGCGATGATCGCCGGTAACTTCACCAACGGTATAAATAGGAGCCCTCTCCCTTTCTGCAATTTTTTCAAGGGTAGCAATATGCTCCTGGCTAATGACCAGGCCCATTCGCTCCTGCGATTCATTACCAATGATCTCTTTTGCAGAAAGGGTCGGATCGCCTACTGGTAATTTATCCAGGTCAATTTTGCCGCCAGTGGCCTCTACCAGTTCAGACAGGCAGTTTAGGTGCCCACCGGCGCCATGGTCATGAATAGAAACAATGGTATTTTGGTCACTCTCTACCATACCCCTGATGGCATTGGCCGCCCTCTTCTGCATTTCCGGATTGGAGCGCTGTATGGCATTTAATTCTATGCCGGAACCAAAAGCACCGGTATCTGCCGACGAAACAGCTGCGCCACCCATACCGATCCGGTAGTTTTCTCCACCCAACACAACTATTTTATCGCCTTGTTGCGGTGCTTCTTTTATAGATTGATCTGCTTTACCGTAACCAATACCGCCGGCCAGCATAATCACTTTATCAAATCCCAGCTTGCGGGCATCCTCTTCATGTTCGAAAGTTAAGATCGATCCTGCAATCAAAGGCTGGCCAAACTTGTTACCAAAGTCTGAAGCGCCATTAGAAGCTTTGATGAGTATATCCATAGGTGTTTGGTACAGCCAGGGCCTTTCGGCCATGGCTTTTTCCCAGGGACGCGCATCTTCCAGCCGCGACAACGCCGTCATATAAACAGCTGTGCCTGCCAGGGGTAGAGCCCCTTTTCCTCCTGCCAGGCGATCCCGTATTTCACCACCCGAACCGGTAGCCGCCCCGTTGAAAGGTTCCACCGTAGTCGGGAAATTATGCGTCTCTGCCTTTATTGAAATAACAGATTCAAAATCTTTAATGGTGTAAAAATCCGGAACATCGGCCCGGATCGGTGCAAATTGTTGTACTACCGGACCTTTTATAAAGGCCACATTATCTTTATAAGCAGATACAATACTGTTGGGAAATTCCTCCGACGTTTTACGGATCAATTTGAACAGCGAAGTAGGCTGCTCCTGTCCGTCGATCACAAAAGTGCCGTTAAAGATTTTATGACGGCAGTGCTCCGAATTTACCTGCGAAAAACCAAATACTTCAGAATCCGTCAAGGGCCTGCCCAACTGTTTAGACAGGTTTTCCAGGTAAGTTATCTCTTCTTCATTAAGTGCAAGTCCTTCCTGGCGATTAAATGCTGCGATATCGGATATCGGCAAAACCGGCTCCGGCTGTATATTAATGGTAAACAGGTCCTGGTTCAAATGACTGTACTTCTGCGATAACATCGGATCAAAATCTTCTTCACCCGCTGCTACGCGCCTGAATTCTTCAATCCTGATTACACCCGGAATGGCCATGTTCTGTGTTATTTCCACGGCATTAGTGCTCCATGGGGTAACCATAGTAATCCGGGGACCGATGAAGTAGCCCTCCAGCTCTGTTTCTTTACGGAGGGTAGCTCCTCCAAACAACCAGGTTAATTTTGAAATATCAGTGGATTCTAACTCGTTTTCCGACTGTAAAGCGTAAATAGTATCAGCAGAATTTTCGAAGAAAAAGATCTTTTTCATATGTTGCCGCAAAGGTAATTCAAATGCCAGAACTGTAAAAACCGCGCCGGATAAAAATTCGCTCATCTGCTGCAAAGAATCTTGATAATGATATTGTATTTATCTATCTATCGTAAGTTGAAAAATAGGTAGTAAAATTAAAACGAACAACATGTTGGTAATCAATTTAGTATACGCTTTTCAGGAAGAACTAAAAAAAATAGACGTATTTAAAGTAACAGGTCTCTTTGGCATCTAAAAAACACCCGCAATCCGCTGCATCTCTGAGTCTGTTCGTGTTACACGTAATTATATCAGTATAGTAAGTTGAGTAAATATGTAATACGTTCCGTTTGAATATAATCCGGATTCTTTTCTACTGCCTCCCGGTTATCTTTAGCGGTATGTGTATTCCAGATGGCGACCTCCAGGTTTTGATCTTGTGCCGCCTTGATTTCCTGTGCATCTATATTACGTGTAGAAATAGATAGCCCTTGCAAATCTTTCTCTTTACAGGTACGTATACCCTGTTCTGCACTTTCGGTATACAGGAATAAAGCCAGCCGGGTATCTAATTCCTGTACTTTTTGCAGAAATTCCGGGTCTGCATTTTCGATAATTACCTGCTCTTCCAGATTGAATTCCCTGATAAGGCTAACGAGTGCCTGGGCAAACTTTTGTTGGAAGTCAGCCGTTTCGAAATTATACAGCTTACAGTCAAAGCTTAACAGGTAGTCCTTACCCATGCCATTATGATACAATGCGGTTAATACTTGCCGTAGGGAAACAAGCGCGTAGTTACCATATGGGTTTTCCCGGTAATAACCTTTGCTGAGTTCCGCCCAGGTAAGCGCATTGACCATGCCCCGCAGATTGGTATTTTCAGAAAGCTCCTGGCTGTGAAAAGCCACCAGGATGCCATCTGCGCTCATTTGCAGGTCCAGTTCATTACCCTGCGCGCCGGTATAATAGCAGGCCAGGATCGATTCTAGGCTGTTCATGGGCAGGCTACTGGTGTTGCCGAGCCCTCCATGCCCCAATACTTTAATGGCATGTTGTGGCGGAAGCGCTACCTTTTTCTGGCAGCCGGACAACAAAAACAGGATAAAAAAGAAAGATAAAATTTGTTTCATTTTCTGTTTTTAAAAGGCATAACCTATTGAAACACCCAGCCAATGCCTGATGGAGCGCTGGAATTCGAGGATAGGAGTATAGCTTATTCCTAGTAGCAAGCCGCTGCTGGCTATATAGCGGTAGCCGGCCATAGCGTGTGTACTAAGCGAAAGGCTACGTTTCGGAGCCTGCTGTTGCGCATCATACTGTGGCAGGCTGGAAAGGGTTTGTCCTAATCCCAGCTCGGCCTGGTGGCGATGGCCATAACGGGCTATAGCGCTGAAGGGGAGTACCAGGTCGGGGTTCCATTGGCCTTTGTAGTCCTTTAGCCGGTAAGTGCCGGCTCCTCCGCGAAGCTGTAGCGATAGCTTTTTATACGCCCATATTTTCCGTTCGTAATTCAAAGAAAACCATCCTCCGCTACCCAATACTTCCAGGTAAACAGCATTCTTCCTGCCCGTCTGCGCCTGCACAAACAATGGAAGGAATATTATGTATATAAATATCAATCGTTTCATACTTTTAAACCCCAGACCGGGCGGAACTTTCAAATGGGCAAACAGCCAGGTCTATGCCTATCATACCGGTTAACATTTGCCTGTTTAGCAATAGCACCTTTTTTACTTCTCCTTTTCGCCTTTGGTTTAACCTGCAGCCTGCGGTACTTTCCTTCGAAAAAAATGAAGGAGAATAATAGAACAGATATAAGCCAATAATCCCATCGCAAGGGCCAATACGGCCCCGCCCAGGAAGAAAGCGAGTCCCGTTTCCCTCATTTGCTCCAACGTGACGTCTTTCCAATGAAAAGACCAATCGTCATAACCTAGTATGATCTTGCCGCTCAACAGACTTAAGGCCCAGAATAAGGGCGTTAGCGGAAATATACTGATATTGGCCGCCAGGAGAAATAAGGCTTTATTCATCCTGAAAAAGATAGACAGGGGAATGCCAATGGCCAACTGGAATCCCCAGACAGGAAAGATGCCCATAAAGATGCCAAA
>JBEBWN010000274.1:0-5861 GCA_040392235.1 Taibaiella helva
CCGGTTGTGATCAGGGTGCCCGTCCTGAAGGGTACTGCTGTAATATTTTTTTATACTGATGCGGTAACTCCGTTTAGCGTGATTTTTTAATTAAACTTAATATTTTACATCAAATGCATGTGAATCTTTTCAAGATCATGGCTGTTTCTGCTTTGCTGGGAAGCTTTTCGCTACCCCAGGCTAATGCACAAAACAAGTCGGCGGCAGCGCCAAAAGCTACCAGTAGCAGAAAACTCATTCCTATGAAGGATTTTTTCCGGAATCCGGAACAATCCAGCTATCAATTATCGCCCGATGGGAATTTTGTAGCCTACCTGGCTCCCTACAAAAACCGGATGAACATCTTTGTAAAAAAGACCGGGGGCAATTCTTCCGCTGCAGTGCGCGTCACATCGTTGGAAGATCGCGACATTTCAGGGTATTTCTGGGCTAATAATAACCGGATCGCTTACCTGAGAGACAAAGGGGGGGATGAAAATTACCACCTCTATGCAGTAAATGCTGATGGTAGTAATGATAAGGAGTTAACACCTTTCGACGGCGTTCGTGTTAGCATTATAGATGACCTGCCCGAACAGGAAGAATACATGATCATAGGCCTGAACAAACGCAATCCACAGGTAAATGATCCCTACCGGCTAAACATTAACACCGGCGCATTAGAACAGTTGTACGAAAACCCAGGCAATATTGTTTCCTGGATAACAGACCAGAATGGCAAACTGCTCCTGGCCTCCGCCTCGGATGGCGTCAATACAACACTGCTTTACCGCCCGGACGAAAAGGCATTGTTTAAAGAAGTGATCACAACAAATTTCCGGGAAGGGATATCTCCGCAATTTTTTGACCCCAAAAATCCGGAAGTTATTTACGCGATCAGCAATATAGGCAGAGATAAAGGGGCGGCCGTTCGTTATAACCTGGTGCAGAAAAAAGAGGTCGAAGTATTATACGAGGACAAAGATGCTGATGTAAGCGGCATAGGTTTTTCCCGGAAGCGGAAAGTACCTACTGCTGTTATTGTAGTAAAAGATAAGACCGAGTATAAATTCCTGGACAAAGAATCGGAAGCTAGAAGAGACCGGTTGCGCAAGCTGATTGACTCGGATCTGGAGTTCGGATTTGCATCAATGAACCGGGATGAAAACAAATACCTGGTTGTTACCTATGATGATAAAACCAGTGGTACCTACTACTATTATGATGAGGCCAAAAAGAAGTTGGAAAAAGTTGCAGACATCAGTCCCTGGCTTAACCGCGGCCAAATGGCGGAAATGAAACCTATTTCGTATACTTCGCGTGACGGCCTGACTATACATGGCTACCTGACCCTGCCTAAGGGAAAAGATGCTAAAAACCTGCCGGTGGTTGTTAACCCACATGGCGGGCCCTGGGCCAGGGACTATTGGGGGTTTAACCCGGAAGTACAATTCCTGGCGAGTCGGGGTTATGCTGTACTACAAATGAATTTTAGGGGCTCAACTGGTTTCGGAAGATCCTTTATGGAGCAATCGTTCAAACAATGGGGCCAAACCATGCAGGACGACATTACAGATGGTGTGCAATGGCTGATTGCTCAAGGTATTGCCGATCCTAAACGGATTGCTATATACGGTGGGTCTTACGGCGGTTACGCTACCCTTTCCGGTATTACAAAAACCCCCGAACTGTATGCCTGCGCTATCGACTATGTAGGCGTATCCAATCTTTTCACTTTCCTGAGCACCGTTCCTCCCTACTGGGAGCCCATGAGAAAAATGATGTATGAGATGATAGGCGACCCTTCAAACGAGCAGGACAGCCTGATGATGCGTGCCAACAGCCCTGTTTTTCATGCTGATAAGATCATTTGTCCCTTGTTTATTGCACAGGGAGCGCAGGATCCCAGGGTAAATAAAGCAGAAAGCGATCAAATGGTAGCTGCTCTGAAACAACGTGGCATAGAAGTACAATATATGGTAAAAGATAATGAAGGACATGGATTCCATAACGAGGAAAACAAATTCGAATTTTACCGTGCCATGGAAGTATTCCTTGCCCATCACCTGGGTGGCAATAAGGAATAAATGATAATAGGCAATTCTGACTTTTTGTATATTACTGCTTAATAGAATGGAAAGGTCAAAATCAAAAAGTATAGTGCTTTTGGTTTTGACCTTTTATTTTTCGCTTAATCCGCTCCTGACACACAGTTGACATGTAGTGGGTTTATTTTTGTACATATAAAAAAAATGACATGGAGAAAATAAGCATTGCACCTTTCCATTTAATCGGGATAACGGTACGGACCAGTAACCTGGAGGGACGCGCAGCACAGGACATTCCCGCACTTTGGAAAAAATTTTTATCGGAGAACCTGTTGAACAGCATTCCGAATAAGACCGGGCCAGAAGTTTATGCTGTTTACACCGAATACGAGGGCAATTATATGCAACCCTATACAACGGTGCTGGGCTGTGCTGTAGCCCACCTGGACGAGGTTCCGGAAGGTATGACCGGTTTTACTTTCAAGGGAGGCGATTACCTCAGGTTTAATCCGAAAGGCAACCTGGACCAGGGACTGGTCTTTAACGAGTGGACCAGGATATGGGGCATGGACCTGGACCGAAGCTACCGGGCCGATTTTGAAGTTTATGGTGAAAAAGCGCAAAACCCGGCGGACGCTGAGGTGGATATACTGATCGGTATTCAAAATAGCACAACATGATACCCGGGTTAGAGCAATACTACAATGCAAAGGAAGAACCACATAAGAGCTGCCTCCTGGCTTTGAGAAGTATCATTTTGTCCCAGGATGAAGATATTTCTGAAACACAGAAATGGGGCATGCCCTGCTTCTGCTACCGTAAGAAAATGTTCTGTTACCTGTGGACGGATAAAAAAACAGATGCCCCCTATCTGTTACTGGTAGAAGGTCATCGCCTTCTCCATCCGGAATTGGAAAAGGGCAGCAGGTCGCGTATGAAGATATTCCGGGTGGATTCCTCCCGGGACTTACCCATTAAGCGCATCACGCAAATTTTGCAGGATGCGCTCGACCTGTACCGTACAGGGGTAATAAGGCTAAAATAAAATCCGGTTAAACAAGAAGCATATGCAGTCGCGTTTAACCGGAAAAGGGGTAGGGTTATTTTGTTCCGCAAGCGGATCCTGGGGCCGGGCTTTTACAGTTTGGTGAATTTTACACTGTGCAACAGTTGGTTGTCCCGGTTCGTAATGCGTAAAAAATAGAGCCCGGCAGGCAGTACACTAACGTCTATTGCCTTGCTTTTTGTAAAGGGAAGTATCATTCGCCCGTCTACTCCATATATATAAGCTTTAATTTCCTGCTCTATATCAAGGTATAGCGTTGTGGCAACCGGATTGGGATACACACGGTATGCCACTTCGAGGGGCTCGCCGGATAGGGAGGATCCCGGCCCGCTATTGCTTACTTTATAGCTTTCGGAAGTATCGATGCATCCGTTCCGGTTGGTAACTACTACTGCATAAAGCCCGTTTTTTTGCACTTTATAGCGGTATGCGTTAGCGCCCGGTATTTCTACACCTTCTTTCAACCATTGGTAATGGCTGTACACATCGGGCACTTTCAACTCGTCGCGTTCTACACTAATCAAAGGCTCGGTCATATCCATAACCGTCAGGTTCAGGGTTACGTTATCATAACAGCCTTTACCGTTGGGCACGCGCCTTTTGTAGATGCCGCTTTCGGTGTATACGGTATTATCCAGCACATAAGGACCACAGGATGTCTCGGTAAGCGATAACGAAGCGGTATCGGCGCAGGAAAGCTTGTGCACAAATATGTCACTTCTCAATGGCGTAATAGTTGTTCCCCTGCCATATTCCAGCTCGGAACCGGGGCCGGGATCAAAATCTATCTCACCCGCAAAACCGCCTGTAACCAATACGCTGCCAAAGCGGTCGGTGCACATACTGTTGCCTATGGTATAGGATGTGAGGTGCGTAGTACCGTCGCCCCAGTAGTGTTTAACCCAATCCAGCTTTCCGGTGTCAGAATATTTAATAATAAACATACTGGCGGTAATCGTTGGCGGCTGTATATTGGTCATAGAAGCACTGATCGTATAATCGCTGAAACCCGGATCCATATTGGCATAGATACCGCTGGTGCTTCCATGAAACCAACCCATTACATAAGGATTTCCTGCAGCATCCAGGCTCAAACCTCTTCCTTCGTTATTGTTACCAACTGCATATATACCTTTGGCCCATCGAAATTTGCCCTGGTTGTCCAGGGAAGTGATGAAGTAGTTATTAACGGATGCGGTGCCAACTAATGCGCCATTCGTCCAGGATTCAGGATCGAAATAAGCAGTACCATAATTAAAATACCCGGTAATGTAAGTATTTCCTTTGGCGTCTACAGCAATGGCATTAGGACACTCATAATCCACACCGCCCATACGTTTAGCCCAGATCAGATCGCCGTTACTGTTTAAACGGGCGGCAAAAATATCTGCGTTACCCAATGCGGTAAGGGCTGCACCACCGCTGGAAGTTGAATCAAAGTCGGCCCTGCCGTTAAAAATACCGGTCAGATATAGATTATTCCCCGAATCATCGAGGGTTACAGCACAGCCTATATCGCCCAAGGCGCCGCCCATGCGTTTTGCCCAGGTAAAATTGCCCTCCTCGTTCAGTTTCAGCAAAAAGGCCTCTTCGTTAACATTGCTTTTCAACCGCTGCAAAGAAGGTCCCGGATCGAAGTCCACCGTACCGGTATAACTCCCGGTCAGGTATAATGAACCTCTTTTGTCAGAGACAATAGCATATCCGTAAGATCTGCTGGTTTCACTGCCGGCTAACTGCTTGGCCCAGACAAAATTGCCTCCGGCGCTTAATTTCATAACAAATATTTCGGAACAATACTTTCCACCCCGCTTGGAATTCATATAAAATGTATCGCGTGGTGCCGTTCCGGGGTTAAAATCGACTTTACCCACGAATTCCCCGGTCAGGTACAGGTTATCGGCAGCATCTACCGTAATAGAAGACACATATAAATCGAAAGTATCCCTTTTTATTTGTTGTGCCCAAATCAGGTTGCCTTTAGGATCGGACTTGGTAACGAAAATATCCAGGCCCCCAGCTCTTACAGACCGGTAAATTTTGGGCGTACCGGTTGTACCAAAATTTACCGTGTCCATAAATACACCGGCTGTATAAACATTGCCTTCCCGGTCGGTAGTAATAGCTGTACCCCTGCTGTTATGAAACCCCCTTATCGTACCTAAGTTGGGAACAGAGCCTGTACGACCATCATAATGCCGGGTCCAATCAAAATTAAGGTCTTGGGCGCTTAAGGGCATTTGGGCCAAACAGCTGCAAAACCAAAAGCCCAGCAGGGCAAACCATTTATATCTTTGCTCGTTCTTTATCATTTTTCCGAATCTTTTTGGTTGTTGTATTTCAGGTATCAGGTATTAAGTACCAGCGTCCAGTCAAGCGTACCTTGTTGGCTTATTACTCTATAGTTAATTGCTCACCAACCTGTTGGCACTTTTTGATTTTGCCTTTTAACTTTTGACTTAATACCAGTGTCCAGTCAAGCGTACGTTATCGGGTCATTAGCTATTATCTAATTGTTCATCAGCCTATTGGCACTTTTTGGTTTTGCCTTTTAACTTTTGACTTAATACCAGTGTCCCGTCAAGCATACGTTATCGGTTCATTAACTATTATTTAATTGTTCATCAGCCTACTGTCGCATTTGGGTTTTGCCTTTTAACCTTTGACTTAATACGTAATATCTCATCAATTCTTTACAATCTTGGTTAATCCAATCAGTTGACCTTCCTGGTCTGATATCCGGAGGAAATATATACCGGCGCTACAAT
>JBEBWN010000275.1:0-5817 GCA_040392235.1 Taibaiella helva
ACTCCGCCGATAAGGCTTAACCATAAACAAAAGTATTTTTATTCTGAATCGCTGAATTTCTGACTTTTTTTCTTGCTGCAGGGTCATAATGGATAATGTTCCTTTATTGGCGAAAAAGGTTAATTCTTGCTCTTTCCGGGCCACAATGAAAGCCAATATACTTAATGTCAGCGGCTCAATAGTCAGGACAGCAATTCATCTCTCCCTTTAGAAAGTTCGAGCAAATTAGTTTCTGCTCAATATTTTACATTGCTCCGTCCTGTACATTACACTCTTTGAATATATTTTTTTAATCAGCTTAGATCAATTGATTGTTTTTCCAATTTTTACATTACATTTGCGCAATTTCAGAAAAACCGCGTTTTTAAATTTGTTATGGCAGTTATTCAAACGATCAGGGATAAGTATGCGAAACTTGCTGGTGGCGTTATAGTTCTAGCCTTGGTGGGCTTTATATTGATGGATGCTACAAGTGGAAGCAGCGGCGGCCTTTTTCGTAAATCTACTGCTGTAGGAGAGATCAACGGAGAAAAGATAGACTATACGGAATACGACGCGGCGATCAGGCAAAGGGAAACACAGGTAAAGCAACAGAGCCAGGATGGGAATATTGACGAAGCAACACAGGCTCAATTAAGAGACCAGGTCTGGACCGACATGGTTAATGCCAAACTCATGGAGGAAATCGAGGAAAAACTCGGTATCACTGTGAGCAAGGGAGAAGTAAACGACTTGCTGACCGGGGCTAATCCAGACCCGATGGTTCGCCAGGCTTTCACTAATCCGGAAACCGGTGTATTTAACCCGCAGGAAGCGGCAGGCATCATTGCACAGCTTAAAAGAGATCCTACCCGAAAAGCAGATTGGGAAGCATTCGAAGCCGATTTAATCAAACGGCGTCATACAGCAAAATTCAACGCGCTGGTTTCCGGTTCCGTCTATATTCCCAAATTTATATTGGACGACCAGCATGAAGCGCGTAATGCCTTTGCTAACCTCAACTACGTAAAACTCCCTTATGCCTCTATACCGGATGATAAAGTCAAAGTTACCGACGACGAGATCAAAAAGTATATGCAAGAGCACAGTGCCATGTTCCAGGTTAAAGAATCGAGCAGAGGTATTGAATACATATCGCTGAACATTGCCCCCTCCTCAAAAGATTCGGCGGCTACTTTAGCCGAACTGGAAAGACTGAAATCGGAATTTGCTACCGCAACAGATAATGAGGCCTTTGTAAACAGAAATTCCAATACACCCATTCCGATTACTTACTATTCAAAAAGCCAATTACAAACTTTACCAAACGCAGATGAGTTACTGAACGCGCCCATAAATTCGGTTATTGGTCCTGTGTATGATGGCAACAGCTATGTAATAGCGAAAATAGAAGATAAAAAATCATTCCCCGATTCGGTTACCGTTCGGCACATCCTGGTTAAAACAGAAGATAAAGGGGTTAGTACCCGTGCTGATTCGGCCGCAAAAGCTCGCTTGGACAGTGCTGTAGCACTTATAAAAGCCGGCGTTCCTTTTGATAGTGTTGTAGTTCGTTATTCTGATGACTACAGTACAAACAACCCGAACCTGAAAGGCGAATATACTTTTACGCTATCTCAAAAACCCCAGATTTCTACTGAATTCGGCGATTTTGCGTTTGAGGGTCAGGCAGGAAGCAGTAAGACTGTTAAGGTGGACAACGATGGTTATGCTGGATACCACTACATCGAGATCATCAAGCAAAGCCCCGTGTCTGCTGTAGCCAAAATTGCCTTTTTAAACAAGGAACTGAATGTAAGCGACGAAACTAATAATGCATTGTATGGTACAGCTACGCAGTTTGCCAGCAAGTCGCCGAACGGAGCTGCATTTGATAAAAATGCTAAAGAAATGGGCCTGACCACTTCACGTGCAGACGGCATTAATGAAAACAGTTTCCTGGTAAATGGGGTAGGCTCCTCCCGTGAACTGGTAAAATGGGTGTACGAGTCAAAGATCGGGGATGTATCGCCCATCTATACGGTGAACGATAAATACATCGTAGCTAAAGTGAGCAATGTATTGCCTGCAGGACTGGCTCCCATCAATGAGCAAACACGCCCCATCCTCGAAGGCTATGTAAAAAAACATAAAAAAGCACAGATGCTTTTGGATCGCAGTAAAGGAAAAGGTAGCTTGGAAGCCATTGCCCAAAGTGAAAGCCAGGCGGTTGGAGCAGCCGATTCTATTAACCAGTTGCAAAATTTCATTCCGGGTATAGGCAGTGAGCCAAAAGTAACCGGCTATGCATTCTTCAAAAACTTTAAAGAGAGCGCCGTTTCTCCCGGTATCGCAGGTAACGACGGAGTTTACTATATCAATGTTCGCAGTCGTTCAACAGCTCCGGCAACAGCAGAGCGTAACTTACAAGTGGAGCGCCAGATGTTGGAATATAGCTTGAAGAACAGCGCTGCTAATATGGTCATCAACGGCATTAAAGAATCTGCAAAAGTTGAAGATAGACGAGCAAAGATTTATTGATCCGGCCTCAACAATCAAGCAGCATTTTAAGGATTTTTTCGGATAAACAATAGTAAAAAAGGGGCTTACGAAAAAGCCCCTTTTTTAATGGATATAACACAGAGCAGAAGCCACAAAAAAATTGACTAAGAAGAGCATTATATTAACCGTTATCAATGATCTGAATTACGATCAGCGGATGATACGTATATGCACATCCTTACAAAACGCCGGTTACCAAGTAACATTAGTGGGCAGGGCACACCGGAAAAGTAAGGTGCTGGAGCAAAAGATATTTGAGCAGAAACGATTGTTTGTTCAACCCGGCGAAGGCAAATTGATGTATCTCCTATTTTGGATCAGGTTGTTCTTCTTTTTACTTTTCAAAAAGGCAGACGCGCTATGTGCTATTGACCTTGATACCATTTTACCTGTTTATTTCGTATCGGTACTGCGGGGAAAAAAAAGAGTGTATGATGCCCACGAACTATTTACCGAAATGCAGGAAGTGGTTACACGACCAAGAGAAAAGAAAATGTGGGATTGGATAGAACGGTTTACTGTTCCTAAATTCAAATATGGCTACACGATTGGCGACTGTTATGCAGAAGTTTTTCGCGAACGCTATGGCAGCAATTATGCCGTAGTTCGTAATGCGACCATCCGGACTGATTTGAACATCCCGGAAAAAAAGAGCATCTATATATTGTATCAGGGTGCTGTAAATATTGGTCGTTGTTTCGAATACTTAATACCAGCCATGCAATATGTTGATGCTCCGCTGATCATCTGTGGTAACGGTAATTTTTTTGAAGAAGCGCTGCATCTGTGTCAACAATATGGCTTGGAAAACAAGATCACATTTAAAGGTTATGTGGCTCCCGAAAAGCTGAAAGAGGAAACGCGGAATGCCTGGATCGGTATTACACTATTTGAAGCCACAGGCCCCAGTAACCGTTTATCAATGGCCAATCGATTTTTTGATTATATGCATAGTGGCGTTCCCCAGATTTGCATGGCTTATCCGGAATATGAAAGGGTTAACCAACAATTCGAAATAGCCTGCCTGATTGACGAACCCCGGACCGATACTATTGCTGCGGCACTGAACAAATTATTACAGGAACCCGAATATTACCAGAGGCTGCAACAAAATACGCTGCTGGCAAGGGAAGTATACTGCTGGCAAGAAGAAGAAAAACGATTATTAAACGTTTACGAAACCTTGTTTGCTACCCGATAAAGATGAAACTGCACATTATTTCTCCGGACGTCCCCTTTCCTCCCGATTATGGCGGAATGGTAGACGTGTTTTATAAAATAAAAAATCTTTACGAAGCCGGTATAACTATTTATCTCCATTGCTTTGCCTACGGAAGGGAACCATCCCAGGAGCTGGAACAATATTGCGAAGCAGTATTCTATTATAAACGTAAAATGGGTTTATCGGGCATTTCGCTGAATCTGCCCTATATGCTTTATTCAAGAAGGGATAAAGATTTGCTGGCCAACCTGGTGCGTATTGACGCACCTATTATGTTTGAAGGTGTGCATACTACTTATTACCTGGACTGGCCGGAGTTGTCTGATCGTAAAAAAATAATCCGAAATCAGAACTTGGAACAGGAATATTATCGATTGCTGGCGCAACGTGTGGGAATGGGATTTCGGAAATGCTATTATCTTGCCGAATCCGTTCTTCTGAAAAGAAAAGAAAGCCGCTTAGCTGCAGCCGATGCCTTTTTTACGGTAGCCGAGCACGATCACTTATTCTTCAAAAAGGCTTATCCCGGCAAATATCATGAGTATATACCCTCATTTCAGCCTTATAACGCTGTAAAAGCAACAACCGGCTGCGGAAATTATGCGCTTTATCATGGCAATCTGGGTCACCCGGAGAATATCGAAGCGGCCCTGTATTTGCTCGAAGAGGTATGCCCCGGCATGGATACTCCCTTCGTTTTCGCCGGAAGAAATCCGCACCGCAAAATTGTTTCGCTGTGCGGACAATTACCCAACTGTCAATTAATCGCTAACCCGGATAGTGCTGCTATGGAGCAACTGGTAGCGGAAGCACAAGTGCATATGCTCCCTACCTTTCAGGCAACAGGCTTAAAACTTAAATTATTGCATGCCCTGTTCAATGGCAGGCACATTATAGTGAACGAAGCCATGGTAGCGGGAACCGGCCTTGCAGGCTTATGCCATGTAGTGGAAGGTAAAGAAGAGTTTCGCCGGAAAATAGCAACTTTAATGGCTTTACCTTTTGACGCAGCATTGCTTTCTGCGCGGGAGCAGGTACTTAAAGAGCGGTATGACAACCGTATCAATGCCCAAAAAATTAAGACATTCCTTCAGCAGTAATTTCGTGCACTGCACCCTGGTGTATACGCACCACACGGGCTGGGTATCTCTGGATGATACCATAGTCGTGTGTCGCCATAACAACGGCAGTATGATAATCTCTGCAAATAGTGAACAATAATTGCATAATCTTATCAGTCGTTTCCGGATCCAGGTTTCCAGTAGGCTCATCAGCCAATATCAGCTTAGGATTGTTCAACAACGCCCGGGCAATATCTACCCTCTGCTGCTCTCCACCACTCATCTCATAGGTCATTTTATAACCCTTCGCTCTTAACCCTACCTTATCCAGTACATTCTCTATCTTTTCCTTGATAAGCGCCTTGTCTTTCCAACCGGTAGCTTTCAGCACAAATTCCAGGTTATCGTGCACATTACGGTCGGTTAATAACTGGAAATCCTGAAAAACAATGCCCAGATTCCTGCGTAATTGGGGTACGATTTTCCAGTTAAGGCTTTTCAAATCAAATCCTGCCACCTGGCCTTCACCTTCTTTCAGAAAAAGATCTCCGTACAGCGTTTTTAGCAAGCTGGACTTTCCCGTTCCGGTTTTACCAATAAGGTAAACGAATTCACCTTTTTTTACCTCAAAGCTCACATTACCTAAAATCAGGGTTTTTCCCTGGTATATTTGGGCGTTCTTTAATGACACCGGTGTTGCGTCTGACATTTGCTCGGTTTTGCTGGAGGACAAAAATAAGTGTTTAACGCTAATTTACCGGACACTACCCTTATTTGTCTTTCTTTTTATGGATATACCTCATTCTATCGATATGCTAGCCGATTATCTTCGGGATAAAGCTACGTAGGGCTTGCTGATTAACTTATATCCAATTGAATTTCAAAATAACAACTGTATAAATTCTCCAATTTAATGCAGGGCAATAACATCGCAAAGTCAGTAAAAGGGTTTGTAAAGCTTGCAGCAACATAAAATAATATAAGCCCTTCCTT
>JBEBWN010000276.1:0-5797 GCA_040392235.1 Taibaiella helva
TTTTCTATTGTTGACATTCCTTGCTTTGGCATTATTTGTCCAAAAATAGACAAGTGTTTTTAACTTTCAAAATTTAGCAGATGATAATTGTCAGAATTGACAAGATATCATTTCAAACTATTGAATTATTCTCCTTCAGAACTTTCTGAATTGATATAAGCCTTCTCCATCAGCCTTTTTACTTCTTTGCCATTATTATTCACATAGTTCCAAGATTTCCTTATCCTGTCATACTCAATCTGCTCCAGCTTGGTTTTCTTTGGTTATCAATCTCCTGCGGGTATTTAATGGCCCCCGCCCGGTTAGTCTTCCTCTGGTGCTTTTAGTGTTTAATCATTTCAATGTGCAGAATGCCGTCCTCATCATATGGCTCACCTGTTTCCAGAAAGCCGAGCGTATTGTAGAATTTTGAAAGATGCTTTTGTGCTCCAATGCGTATTATGGAACTTTTGAAAAGTGTTTCGCAAGCGGCTATAGATGTTTGCATGACTTGTCTTCCTAGTCCTATACCCCGGTAATCCGGTGCCGTTATTACCCGTCCTATAGAAACTTCCTTATAAGATAAACCAGCGGGCAGCAGCCTGGTGTAGCCTGCAAGGTGACCTTGAACATAACACATCAAATGATAACTCTCCTGGTCTTTATTATCCAGGTCCTGGTATACGCAGTTCTGCTCTATAATAAAAACCTGGTTCCGCAGTTTCAGTATCTGGTATAATTCTTCTGTGGTCAGTTCAGAGAAAGGCTTTATGAAATATTCAGTATGCATCATACGTGTAAATTAAGTAATTCTTCGCTAAAATTTTTTTCCATAAAAGATAGCCAGGAATAATACATTTACTACCCAGGCCCCGATCGATACGGTGGAGAAAAGAATAATACTGCCAATCAGCGCGTCGTTGGTGCGTGTTTATTCTCTTCGAAAAGACGATGGCGTAATGGTGGGTGTTCAATCGTTTAAAAGGTGCAGGACAATATGGTCTCTGACATACACAGATTGAGAACGATAGTGGGTAGATAAGATGGGCGCTGCAAGCTATCAGGCCAGGTGGAGTTTGATGAAGGTTATTAACCGGCTCCGTCCCTGCAAAATCCATTGTAAGTAATTCGCGATAGGGGAATACCGAGAAAAATAAAACTACTTTAGAGCATCAAGCCACCTCTTGGCATAAATGTGCTCTGTTTGGCATTATTTGGCTCTGTTTGGCATTGTTTGGCAGAAATCATTCCCTTTAACGAATTCGGAAAATGTTGTCCGCGGACCTCGTCGTCATTTCCTGGTACCTCAAAAAGACGGACTGGATAGCGAAGATGTCTTCCTGGTTCTTGTCAAAGCCTTCAACAAGCCGTTCTATGATGTACTCCGTCAATGAACAGTCTTTCTGGATCAGATCGTCGTTGTCCGTAAAGGTTTTGAGCCTTAACCGGAGCAAGGAAGCCTTGTGTCGCAACCAGAAAAGAACCATTCTTGGGACAGTGATAGGCTAAACGGACGGAGTAAAGGATGCAGCTGGGCCATTTTGCCTGCTGCCGGAACAAGACAATACACAACCGCAATACGATAGGCATAGGAGTTGACTAGAAAAAGAGCATGCGGGGCAAGAAAGAGGTTATCTTGCCGGCCCCAAGCCTATCGAGGTACCAGTAAGACTATTTCCTGGTACCTTGGAATGACACCATTATCCTCTACAGGCAAACTACCGGGTAATCAATTATTTTTATTAAGCGATCTTTACAAACTTCTGGAGCAGCTTGTCAGAACTGATATTCTGATAAATATTCAGCAGCTCTTTTCGGACATCGATGCTTTTTCTTTCTTTATCCAGTGGCATGTATAGGATCTGAAAGGCTACGCCAAATACCGTCGCTCTTGTAGTGGTTATTTCTGCGCCGTTCCTTACATAAAAGGCTATGCGTTTTTCACGGAGGATTCTTTCCTGCTCATTGATTGCCTTTTCCGGCAGTTCACACTCTATAATAAAACCTTTTGCTGTTATTGTCCGGGCCAGTTCCTGCAGGAATAGGGAGCCAATTCCGGCGCCGCGCCCGGATTCCTGCGTAACAGCGAAATAATCTAGTAATAGTATATCTTCTTGATCCCATAAAAAAGAGGCGTAGGCTTTAGTCCGGTTATCTTCCTGCAAAATATAAGCCGCATATTTCCCTGCGGCAAATGCTTTTTCTATCACAGGCAGCGGTTTTAGCTCTGATTCCGGAAAATCTGTTGTCATGTACCGGTTATAGACGGCACTGAATGCCGTAAAGCCTATTTTCCTGACTGTTGGTACTGCTCCTTTGTCCATAAATTTGTTTGTTGCTGTTTGGGTTTTGTGTGTTTTTCTGCCGATAAGGTCAACCGGAACCTTAAGTTTATGATAATACTGTTTAGCTTATAGTATCCCGAGGTAGGGTAAGGGAATAATTTACGGGCTTTTGAGTTTCTTATATGCGGTAAACAAAAGTTCCGGTTGGCTATCAAATTCCGAAACATAAGCACTATTCTTTTTTTTCTGTGCTATTATATATTCCTTCCGGTTCTTGCGTTTGATATAATATTTCTTTCGTTTTTTATACCGGTAGCCGTTTTGTCCTAGCTCCTTTTCCATTTTGTGTATAACAGTGTCTGGTGCCGTGTATCCCATTGTGCAGCCGATCATTTTTTTTGCGGCGTTCGTTTCCCGTATTTCTATCCAAAGAATTTCCCGGGTATGGCTATTCTTGAAGGTTTCTCCTTTCATATGGAAGGTGCCGGCTTTATCTTCACTTCCATAAAAAGATGCTACCTCTATCTTCTCCTTTACAAACCGGTAGGCATTTCCACTTAGGCCGGATTGTATGTTTTGTTTTGCCACAATGGAGTCAAAATCAGCCAAAGTAAAACTTTGACTAAAAGAATGCCCGGATAAAGAAAGGCACAAAATCAACAACGTGTTTTTCATATGGTATTTTGTCGTTTGCTATTGCCCGGACAGCGTTCTTCTGTAGAATCGCAAACACTTTTTACAATTCTAAATAAAAATATCCAATTGCCGGCAAAAACGAATGTAACTGTGCAGGGGCTCCGTCCGTTTAATCCCTGTGCTAGCGCGGGCGTGTCGCCCGTGTCTGTCAATTGCTTATTGTTACTTCTGTCGGGATCAGGTTCGTTATGTATTTGCCGGTCTGGAGACCAGACGCCGGGCGAACGTAGACAGGAATCTACGCACAACAAGGTTTTGTCTTTTCTCTTTTAACTTAACTCTAGTTTGGGACACAGGCGGGGGCGCGTGCGCCAGCAGCGGGTTTGTAGTGTAGTATCGCTTAATCCACGCGTCATGCCGACTCTATGAAGGCATCGCCTAAGCAAGGAGTAGGATGTTTATGTTTTTGTAAAGTCAAAAGTAAAAAGGCAAAACCAAAAATGTCAAAAGCTTGATGAATTCAGGCATTCGTGCTGAAAAAGGGTCTTACCTGCGCTCTGTAGAGATCTCTCATGCCTGCCCATGACAAGTTTGTATAAATTGATTATCAGTGTCCAATTTTTACCTTGCCCCCAACCTCTTGGATTAGGGGAACTCTATAAAAAATCGGGTCGACACAAGCAGGGTAGCTTTGCAAACAACCAGGACAAGGCGTATCTTAAAATCAAAAGTGCAGGAACATTTTCAAGCCTGAAATATTCCTGCACTTTTATTAGAGCAACAAAGCTTTAGGTTGCTTTATTTAAATTCGTAGCTTACAGATTCCGCGTCTGAATTGAAAGTTTTGGTCAGTGGATTTTGCGGCGTACCATCAATTACGGGCGCTACTTCTACAGTGTATGAGTGTCCGTCGGTGCTACTGAAGCCGCCTATGCTCATAGAAGCTACCAGTAAGGGCCTTACGCTTTCAATAACGATGGGGCCGGCTGCCAGATCGCTTTCTCCCAGGGAGATAACCTGTTGATTGTCTAGCGTAGCGCCGTTTACTTTGAAAAAGGTGGACGCCTGGCCATCTGTTGAACCACCGGCTAATGTCAGGTCAAAGTAATCGCCGGCCTGAAAATCTGTGGCCGTAATGGTGAACTTCATACTTTTACCCTGGGGTAGGCCGGGGGTATTGTTGTCCTCTTTAGAGCAGCCCGCAAGCAGAGCAACCATAAACAAACCAGCTAATAGGATAGGCAACGTACGTTTCATAAGATAAAATGATTGAAATAATAAAAAATGGAGGCCAAAGCTAAATATTGTAAATGGAAATGGCCCGTTGTGGATGCAGGCTTAATGCTTTATTAGGAAACTCTTAGCAATACATAGCTAAAACGTTGTATTATTCTTAACCATCTCTGATGGTATTTGTTTCCCTTTTTGCTAAAATACCGAGGCAGGGTTAAAGTCATCTTCTCTCATTACCGGCAGTCTTATTTGCTCATGCCAGGATCTTTTTGCCTGGCGCGAAACAGAACTAAAATGTTTTTCATTTGTATTCGATAGGAAAACGGCTGGAAATGAATATACTATTTTACCTGTTGCCCGCCATTTTACTGGGTTACCAGGCGCGCGAAACCGCGCAAGAGGCTGAGGTACTTTATTTTGGCGGACCTATTCTGACTATGGAAGATACTGCGCCCGTGGTAGAAGCCGTAGCTATACAGAACGGTAGAATAATTTTTGCAGGAAACAAGGCAGAGGCCTCGGTCTACGTTACAGAGCATACGCTATCACATGATTTAAAAGGCAAAACCTTATTACCTGGTTTTATCGATGCTCATGGGCATATAACCTCAAGAGCGGGGATGATGCAGGCGGTCGACCTGGCGCCGGCACCTTATGGCAGTGTAAATACTATAGCCGATTTACAGCAAGCGCTAAAGGATTATATAGAAAAACATAAAAGCCCGGCAAACAGTCCTGTTATCGGAAATGGCTATGACGACGCTATTATGCCAGAACACCGGCATCCAACAAAGAGAGAGCTTGATGCCGTTAGCACCCTGCGGCCCATCATTGTTATTCATACATCGGGGCATGCCAGTGTGGTCAACTCGGCCATGTTACACCTACTGGGTATAACAGAAGATGTGAAGGACCCGGAAGGCGGACACTACGGACGTGATAAACGAACCGGCAAATTGAATGGTAAATTGGAAGAGAATGCCAGTTTCTCTGCGCTGGTAGCTTTGACCCAAAAGATGTCGTCCGGAAACAGAAATGCTTCTGCTAATGCGTTAGCCAACCTGATGAAAGCACAGGAGGAGTGGCTCCGTTACGGACAAACAACCATTTGTGATGGGCGGACTATGGGAGCCAGTGTAGCCCTCTTGCAAGAGGCGGCCCAAAAACAACTGTTAAAGGCCGACGTTGTATATTTTCCAGACTTTGAATATTTTCAGGATAGCCTGGCCGCGTTTAAGCCGCACTATATGGTGTATAATAACCGTCTTAAATTAGGCGGGTTTAAATTTTCGGACGATGGCTCACCGCAGGGTAAGTCCGCCTGGTTAACGCAACCTTACCTGGTTCCGCCGGAGGGCAGGGGGCCAGACTACAAAGGGTTTCCCATATTTACCGATTCCGTACTCTACATAGGTTTCCGTACCTTGTTTCAAAATAATATTACCGTGCAGGTCCATGTCAATGGAGATGCTGCTATCGACCAGGCAATCCGGGTAATGCAAAAGCTGAGAAATGAAGGTATATACAGGCCGGAACTCAGGGCTACTCTGATTCATGTTCAAAACAGCCGGCCGGACCATATCCCCAAAATTAAAGAATTGGGTCTAATACCAATGTCATTAACTTAAGAGAATACAGCGAGAAATCATTAATTTTAGGGTCTC
>JBEBWN010000277.1:0-5784 GCA_040392235.1 Taibaiella helva
CTGGATAGTTAGCCAACAATATATGAAGCTGTTGCACCAACTCTGCCTCCGAAGTGGGTTCTTTACTTCCTGCCTTTTTAATTTTATCATTAATGGTTTTAATGTCGGTACTATCAAAAGCCCAGGGCATTAATTCCTTAAACAAAATGCTGTTCAAAATCTTTATCTCCATTAGATACCAATTTTAATTTTGTTAGCTGCTACGGTTTTCTTTTCATCTATCACATTGGCATAAATTTGCGTAGTTTTCAAATGGCGATGCCCTAACAATTTACTGACCGTGAAAATATCTGTACCTAAAGTAAGCTGTAATGTGGCGTAAGTATGTCTAGCACAGTGAAAAGTGATGTGCTTTTCAATACCTGCTTTGGCAAACCAACGATATAAATCATGATTGCGACTATCGGAATAAATGAGATTATCAAACACCTGATCATTGGGCTTTTTTCTTTCTCCTAATAAACTATATGCTTCATCTGAGATAGGTAAAGTTTCAGACCCTATTGTTTTTTGTTGTATAAATCGAATGTAATGCCCTAGCTCTGTAGTTTGCTGCAATTCACTCCATTTCAGTTTTTGTATATCACTAAAACGCAAACCTGTTAAGCAACTGAATAAGAATGCTCTCTTCATTAAATCATTACGACATTCCGTTTTTGCTAAAACCTTTACTTCATCTAAGGTCAAAAATTCTCTTACTGGTTCGCCTTGAGGTAAGCCGTCGATACTATCTGCTGGATTTTTACTAATAATCTCATCTTTTACGGCTTGTTTTAATGCAGCCCTAAATTTGTTGAAGTAACTATATTTGGTATTGACCGAAGTAGCTGCTCCTGTTTTAGTAACGGCTTCTTTCATTAGATATTCCTTAAATCCTTCCACAAACTTTTTGTTGAGTTGGCTAAACTGAATATCTCTTGGGCAATATTTCTTCAAATGCTTGATGGTGCTATCCCAGTTGCCATAATTGCCTTTACTGTCTTTACGTTTTTCAGCCAAGCCCTCCATATACATAATGAAGTAAGTTTTTAGCTTTTCCTTATCGTGAAAATCGTAAGTATTATTTTGAATTTCTAAATGGCGTTTGCTACGAATGCTTTCTGCTAACTCTAAGATTATTTTGTTCTCATCTTTTTGAGTTTTACTTAAACTTCCTTTTTCGGGATTTGGTGTAAGGTAAAGACTAAGATATTCATATTGGCGTTTACCATCGGAATAGTATTCCAAGTAAAGACTAATCTTGTTGCCTTTCTGGCGTTGGCGTAATGTTACTTTCATCTTATTATCAGTTAAAAGTTATGGTCCAGATTGTCGGGCAACAAGTATTTATTTGGGCAACAAAACAACAAGTTGGGCAACATCTGGACAACAAATATAACTAAATAAGTGCAATTGGGCAACAAAAAAGAGTAAATAAAACTTACATAAAGTCAATAAAAACAAGCACTTAACAAACAAAAGAAAGGAGTTTACTTTCCGATACAAAACTTCCCGAAAATCGTGCCCAGTATATCGCGGTCTATTTCTACCTGGCCGGTGATCTCTCCGAGGAAGTGCAGGCAACGGCGGATATCGAGGGCCAGGAGGTCGCCCGATATGTTATGGTCCATGCCTTGCTGTATATCGCTTAGCGAAGCAGCTATTTTTAGCAGGGCGCTGTGGTGGCGGCTATTGGTAACGATAGTGCTTTCAGAATGGATATGGCCGTCAATTACACTGTTGTATAGCCTTTCCCTGAGGGCATCAATGTCTGTCTTTTCCCGGGCCGAAATGTATACTATATCAGCGAAGGCCTTATACTTCAGCCGGGCGGCTTCGGTCCCTTTCCGGTCTGTTTTGTTGGCAACCAGTATATAATTCCCGTTTTCCTTGTCCAGCTCGTCCTGCTGGGCGGCTATTTCCTCTGTGGTACTGTCATCTGCATCAAACAGGTAAACGACTAGATCGGCCTGGCGCATTTTTTCGAGGCTCCTGCCTACGCCGATCTGCTCGATCAGGTCTGTTGTTTCTTTGCGGATGCCCGCGGTATCAATAATGCGGAATAATATGCCTTTAATATTCAGACTTTCTTCTATCGTGTCGCGTGTAGTGCCGGCTATATCGCTGACGATAGCCCGCTCTTCGTTCAGCAGGGCATTAAGCAAGGTAGATTTACCCGCATTCGGTTTGCCTATTATAGCAACACTAACGCCATTCTTGACCACATTGCCCAGGCGGAACGAATCGATAAGCAGGTTTACCTTTTCCTTCAGAACCTGTATCAAGCCCGACAATTGTGCCCGGTCGGCAAAGGCAACATCTTCGTCGGCAAAGTCCAGTTCCAGTTCGATCAGGGCGGCAAAATGAATCAGTTGTTCCCTTAAATGCTTTAAATCGGCAGAAAACCCACCCCTTAACTGGCTCAGGGCGGCCTGTTGTGCGGCGCGGCTGTCGGCAGCAATCAAGTCGGCTACCGCCTCGGCCTGCGTAAGGTCCATTTTCCCATTCAGGAAGGCCCTTTGCGTAAATTCGCCGGGCATTGCCATGCGGGCGCCTTTTTGGATACAGGCTTCCAGTATGGCCTGCAGTACATAGGGCGAACCATGCCCGCTGATCTCCACTACATCCTCGCCGGTATAGCTGCGGGGCGCCCGGAATAAAGAAACCACTACCTCGTCGATCATATGTCCTTCACCTGGCGCTATAATCCGCCCGAAATGCAGGGTATGACTCTCTTGTTCCTGTAGCGGCTTGCCGGCAAAAATCTGGCCGGCAATAGTAATGGCTTCGCGGCCGCTGAGCCGTATAACGCCTATAGCGCCCAGGCCGGCGGCAGTAGCAATAGCGGCAATGGTATCATCATGAGCAATCATGGACGCAAAGGTATCGCATTAATAAATGAATAAAGAGCCGGCGGATACTACTCCTATTCTTTTGAGATACCTTTATTTGAATTTATTTAATATAGATTTTATTTATCCCCCTTTTAGGGGGGAATACAGGAGGCCGGAGGCGCGGAAGCCGGGATTTACCTATTTTTGTTTACCCCTGTAGCAACAATTAAAGTCCCGCCGCCGGGTTTTTGTATGAATAAAATGATGACCATGGCTGTGTGTACAGCAGCCGGCCTATTGGTAGGCCTGAGTAATGTGCAGGGGCAGATATCGCCCGTCCAGCCGGTAGTACCGGTTACGGGTTCCGGCGCCAACGCCGGCAGCGTAACTATGATGCTGAAGGAAACAAGCTTACCGGTTGCAGACATGGCAGCCGAATTACCCGGCTTACTGGGCTTGTCTGAAAAGCATAGCTTTTCCCTGCTGTCGACCAAGACCGATCAGCTGGGCATGACACATCAATCCTACAGGCAGTTGTTTGAGGGCGTACCGGTAGAAGAAGGTATGATACTCGTACATTTTCGCGAAGGCAAGGCCCAATCGCTAAACGGCAGGTTGGCCCGGCTAGCGTCTTTATCTACTAATCCCGCTGTGGACGGACAAGAGGCTTATAACAGCGCCCGCAATTATTCGAACAGCCTGAAAGGGGACAGGGACTACCCGGTAGAACTCCTGATCGTTTCGCTGAATGGGGAGCAGGCCGGATATGCTTTAGCCTATAAGGTGCGTGTGGACGGGCAGAGCCCGGAAGGCATCTGGAAAATGATGGACTACTATATTGATGCGCAAAGCGGTAAACTGATCAGGAGCGTAAACCTGTTGCATACCGATGTGGAGCAGGTGGCGCATACCCTGTATAGCGGCCCGCAAACCATTACTGTCGACAGTGGCGCTTTTGGTTACCGTCTGCGGGACAACAAAAGACTTATCGAAACTTATGACGTTGGGGGGCTCGACAGGTCCAGGCGCGGAGACCTCTACTTCCGGGGCGTTCGCGATATTTATAACACCGGGAATGAATGGACGGAGCAGCCGGCTATCATGACCATGACCCTGACCAATGTAGCCAATAATATGCTGAGCGGTTTGGGTTTTCAGAACGGCGGGCGTTTTGTGACCTCCTTTATTGTTAGAGACAGCGGCTCAGGAGAGCCGGAACTCATGACCTGGCCTGATATCCGGATGTCTCAAAATACCTCTACATCCGTTCCCGTTATTGCTCGTAATATCTATGTATTTCCCAAAGACCTCCTGTACTGGGGCGGGTTTGGAAAATTTAACCTGTCCAGCGAAGAGGTCACGGATTCTGCATTCTTTAATGTAAACAATATTGCTTCCGGTATTTTCCCCTGGACCGATGCCGGGGGTAATGCCGGCTCATACGAAGTGTCCATGGAAAAGAACCCGGCGTTGGATGCACACTGGGGCATGGCCCGCACTCATGATTACTACCAGGAAATATTTAACCGTAATAGCTATGACGGCGCTGGTAGCGTAGTGCGCAATTATATTAATGGCATCTGGCCAATGACCCTGAATCAAACCAACGCGGCAGCATTACCCGGACCGGACTTTGGTATGGTGTACGGCCTGGGCGATGGCGTAGCTATGAATCCGGTGGTAGGGCTTGATGTAATGGGGCATGAATTCACGCATATGGTTACAGAAACCAATGGCAACGGCGGTCTGATCTATATGGGCGAATCGGGCGCTCTGAACGAGTCTTTCTCTGATATATTCGGCACCTGTATTGAATTCTATACTAAGCCCGAAGAGGCTAACTGGAACATAGGCGAAGATGTGGTACGGAGCAGGATCGGTTTTATGCGCTCTATGGAATTGCCCAAGCATACCAATAATCCCGACACCTACAGGGGAACCTTTTGGGCGGATACCGAAAACAACGAAGTAGATAATGGAGGCGTGCATATTAATAGTGGCGTTCAAAACAAATGGTTTTACCTGCTTACCGAAGGAGGATCCGGAACCAATGACAAATCGGATGATTATACCGTAAAAGGTATTGGTATGAAAAAAGCAGAACAGATCGCTTACCGCAACCTGGTGAATTACCTGACGCCTGCTTCCCGTTTCTACGATGCCTATAAAGGCTCTCTATTGGCGACGGCCGACCTGTTCGGCGATACTTCCGAAGCTTACCAGGCGGTAAAAGACGCCTGGTTTGCAGTGGGTATTACCGAAGCCGATTCGGTACTCTCTGTTTCCGAAACGGCAACACCTGTTGCGGTACAGGTTTACCCTAATCCGGCAAGCCAACAGATTACCATTGCTTCAGATGAAAGCAAGGCATTTTCTGTATATATTATAAATATCCTGGGCGTACCGGTAATTAAAAGCGATGTGCAGCGGGGATTGAATAGTGTAGATATTTCATCCTTGCCCAAGGGCATCTATACCATACAATACTCGGACGGCAGCAGGAAGCAGGCGCAGAAATTGTCTGTACTGTAAAAAACACAGGAATTTTCAACGGGCTGACAATGATATTCCTGTTTATAATGAAGTGATAAATACCTAACGAAACATTACTCAGGGCGCTCTTTGTACTAAGAGCGCCCTGCATTTGTAAATATCTAAACATATGTGTACCAATAGAATAACGCTGTAATGCCCGGCAGGCGCACAGGTAATCTATACTTCAGCCGGGATAGAAAGGTGCATAATAGATATTATAAAGAAGGCACACACTTTTGAAAAACTGCTAAAAAATGCGTACCACAACAGGTTATTCCCCACTGTCCGGCTGCACCGGCGCATTAACCTGCAATGAGTATAAATGCTTTGCTAAGGAACGCTCCCAAACGTTGCGCCTCTGCGCCTTCTTGGCGCCTTTGCTTGAAAATAATCCTGTTTTTATAAACATTACACCAGGAATGGTCACCTCCAAACC
>JBEBWN010000278.1:0-5737 GCA_040392235.1 Taibaiella helva
GGGCGTATCAATAGGAATCATCATTACGCTGTCGTTCCATTTATTATTATCATAGTTTCTTAATAAGGAATCTTTTTGCATGCGATTGTCGGTTTCCTTGTTTTGTCTTTTGTTTTGTGGAGGCTGTTGTGCCACAGTCCATGTTGCCAAGCACATAGCGATACCGGTATATGTCAGCAGATTTACGATAATCTTCTTCATTTTTATTGATTTTTAGGCAGAGCGGAAATCGCTATTTCTGCCGGTGAAATTTTTATGCTGTAATGCTTCTGTAAAAGTTCAAAAAAGACGCCAAAAGTATTATGGCTTGATTGTAAGATATTTATGCGAATTCTATTTCCCGACACTGTGGAAAGAATGGGGCAATACTTGGTTTTTTTTTCTCACAATGGCTCCTAAATCTATGAGCGGCAAAACTTTAATAAACTTTTAGACGCCTACAACAGTTTTATAAGAAAAATATACTCATGACAAAGTATTCAAAGAAAACGCAGGAGCATGTTGAAGAAACCATGCATAAAAAGAAAGAAGGGAAATTATATAGCGGCAGCGGTAAAAAAGTAAAGAGCAATAAGCAGGCGGTCGCCATAGCCTTATCGGAAGCCCGGGAGAAAGGTTATAAAGTACCGGCTAAGAAAAAGGCGAGGGCGGCAAAAAAGAAAGCAGTAGTAAAAAGAACAACACGGAGCTCAGATTAGCCCCATTTCCAGTGCCGCTTTGGTAAGCCCGGCTGTATTTTTAATATTCAGTTTTTGCATCAGGCTAAACCGGTGGTTTTCTACTGTGCGCTGGCTGATGTGCAGTTTTTTTGCGATCTCGGCGCTGGTTAATTCGCTGGCAATCAGCGCCAATATTTCCTTTTCCCTACGGGTGAGCGTATTTGCTTTATTTTCAGAAGCTTTAATATGCAACACCTTTTGCAATAATTGCTGTTGTAGTGATGGCTCAATATATTCTTTACCCTGGTAAACGGACTCAATTGCATCCAGTAGCATCCGGTGGTCGGCTGTTTTAAGAAGATACCCTTTACAACCATTGCGCATCATGTCTTTTAGGTGAAATGTATTATCCATACTGGTTAACGCTATTATGCGCACAGCCGGGTATTCTTTGCTAATGATCCGGGCCAATTCGTTGCCAGATCGGTCTGGTAGTTGTATGTCCAATAAAAGTACATCAGGCTGATGATCCTGTAAGCCTTTGAGCAGATCATGTCCGTTTGTGTAACTCGCCAGGGTTTCTATATGCTTGTAATAGTGTAGCATATTCTTTATTCCATTGATAACCATCGGATGGTCGTCTACTATAATGATTGTAATGTGCATTGTGTCCGGGTACGATTTACTGATTGCTAATATCAAATTCAATATAAATGGTGGTACCCTCACCGGGTACGCTCGTTATTTCCAGAAGTCCGCCAAAACTCTTTGTCCTGGTCGCCAGACTGGTTAAACCGAATCCGGTATCCTGCCGCGGGGCTATACCATTGCCGTTGTCTTCTACAGTTATGCTCAGCAGGTTATTGCTGAAGTTGATTTGTACTATTGCCCGGCTGGCATGAGCATGCTTAAGCATGTTTTGCAGGGTTTCTTGTATCATTCTGTATAGCGCCAGTTCGAAAGTCTCATCCAGGTGTGGAAGGAAGCCAAATTGTTGGAAATCGACTTCTATTTGGTGGGCTTCAGCCACTTTCTCACAATACACCTGCACTGCCTCAGACAAGCCGCCATTGAGCAGTATTGTGGGTATAATATTATGTGCGGTTTGGCGTAATTCCTGTATAGTGGTTTCCAGCTGGGCCAGGTTTTCCCGGTACTTTTCCTCTGTAGAGAGCGGTGCGTACCATGTGGAAAAATTCATTTTAATGGCGGAAAGCTGACTGATAAAACCATCGTGTAATTCGCGCGCAAATCGTGCACGCTCCTGTTCTTCTCCCTGCATTAGCGCACGAAGTTGAATGATCTCCTGTTCTTTGTTAAGATTTTGGATAACCTGCTCCTGTAATTTTCGCTTTTGTAGTGTTGAGCGGTATAAGAGCAGTAACAAAATGCAAAGCATGCCGGAAATAGCAGAGACAATAAGTATCCAGGAATTTTTCTCTTTTAATTTATTGTCTTGTTGCAGGAGCCGGAGCCTGTTTTGTAAAAGCTCCTTATCCTTTTCTGAAGTTTGCAAAGTTACGTCCAGTAAATTGACCGCTTGAATTTTTTCTTTGCTGACCAGGCTGTCAGACAGGCGGATGGCCTGTTCCATGTGCTCCATGGCCAGCGCCGGTTTTCCCATAGCTTTATATATGCCGGCCAGCGTAAGATGCGGGGCTCTTATATTATATCTGAGCTGGTAGCCCGAAGCTTCACGTAAAGCGGGCAAAATAAAATGAAGAGCTTCTTCCAGGGCACCTTTCTGATAATAAGCATTACCCAGAATATATTTGGCTTCTATTTGCATTACCTTATCATCATACCGGGAATATCTTTGTTCCGCTATGCTTTTTAATAAGACAATACTACTATCGGGCTGCTTTTTCTGTAACCATGAAGATGCTATATTCAAATTGAAGGCAGTGTCGTAATAAGCTTTGCCCGCGGCTGTTTCTTTTCTAAATAGCAGTAAAGCACTGTCGGGCTGACCTTCGTTGAGATAAATAGCACCTTTATTGGAAAGTATGCTACTTAAACGGTAGTGCTTTTTGTCTTTCCGGGAAAGTTCTTCTGCCTTTAAAATATATTTTTTTGCCTGATGATAAAAGCCCAGTTGCAACCAACAGATGCTCAGGTACTGGTATGCATCGATAAGTGGATTTACCGTACTGTTTGGCGGATTAATGTTATACATGCCGTGTTCCTGATACAGGTTGATCACTTTATAGCAATTTATTGCGGCGCTGTCATATTGGGCCTGTGGAAAATAAGCACCAAACATAGCTGTATATACTGCTGCAAGGTAATAGGGTTGGCGGGTAGTCATTTTTTTAGTGAAAGCAATGGCCTGATGAAAGGCAGATATACTTTTACCATAATGCCCGAGATTTCGGTTGGCCGTACCAACCAGCGCAAAAGCCCAGGCTATGCCGTCATGATAATTATATTTAAGACTTTGCTGAAGTGCTGATCTGGCAAAGATCAGAGCACTATCTGGAAAATCGCTTTGCAGGATGCTGGCCCGGTTCAATAGTTTAATTATTTTTAGAGAATCCTTACTGCTGAACCGCGTATTTAATGACAGGGAGGCATCTTGTGCCCACAGCGCTCCGTGTAAGCATGATGTAATGATTATCAGAGGTGTCAGACAATAACAGGGCAATCTATGGCTCCGGTATAAAAAACGTAACATCGGTATATTATAAGCAAACTTAATTATTTTGCAAGAAAGAGTTTGTTGTCTGATTTGCTTAGCAGAGAACTAAGTAGAAATACTCAATTAAAAAAATGAGTTGTTCTGCGCTAAAATAGACGCTTTTACAAAAATATTTTTGCTGATGTATTACCCAACTCCGTTAGTTGGAACAGGGATAATTGTTCATTAAATAAAGGTATTTATGAAGAGTGTATTATGTATTATCTGCTTTTTTTTTGTTTTCGGAAGTTCTTATGCCCAGCAGGAAAATATCTGGGCTTTTGGACGACATGCGGGTGTGGACTTCAGTAAGGGTGAACCCTTTCCGATCACTACTGCTTTGGATGAAGGCGGTTTCCTTGAGTCTTGTGCTTCTGTCTCAGATGAAAAGGGACAACTCCAATTTTACACCGGCGGGTCGAAGGTATGGGACGGCAGGCATATGCTAATGCCTAACGGCAATAATTTAACAGGTATTACCTCCAGCTCGCAACCAACCGGAAGTACTTCCCAAGGCTCTTTAATTATACCGGTGCCGGATAGTTCAGGTAAGTATTATATTTTTTCTTTGTCTGATTACAAAAGCCGGGGAAAACTGTTTTATAGTGTTATAGATATGCATCTGAATGGTGGATACGGGGATATACGTACGGGTGAAAAAGGTAAATTGCTCGATTCTGCGTTTACAGAGAAAATGACAGCTGTGATTGGCGACCAATGCAATATATGGCTGGTATTACCAACTCTGACTGGTAATATTAATGCCTACGATATTTCCGCCAACGGTGTCATCAACCCTGTTCCGGTAGTGTCCACCGGGGTGGGGCTTGGTTCTGCCCTGGCCCTGGAGCCAACAGGCGGCATAGCTTTTTCGCCCAATCGGCGGAAACTGGCGGCCACTAAAATGGGTACTTCTGGTATTACCTGCGCATTGTATGATTTTGACCCGGGAACCGGTATAGTATCCAACCCCATACCATTGATAGTAAATATACCCTGCTTCAGTGTTTGCTTCTCTCCGGATAATTCGAAGCTTTATGTTGTGAGTACTAACCCGGCGGTGATCCACCAGTTCGACCTTTCTTCGGGGGATTCGTTGACGATAACAGGATCGCAAAAGCGTGTTGGTGCAGTACCTTTTACGACCCAGTTAAAAAGAGGACCGGATGATAAGATCTATTTTTTTCAGGTTGGCGCAGAAGGAGCGCTTGGACGCATAAATAAGCCCGATGCAGCAGATACGGCGTGTCAGTACACGACAGATGTTGTAAAGCTATTGGCCGGTACGACAAAAGGTTTTGGGTTTCCCAACACAGTACCGGTATTGAAGAGGGACAGCGTTTTTACAGGCTATACTATCAAAGATTGCGAACATGATCTTACTTTGTTGAAAGCAGATTCCATACCAGGCGCCGAATACCTGTGGAATGACGGTCTTACCGGGAAAGAGCGCCAGGTTACAGAGGATGGTATTTGGTGGGTACAGTATAAAAATGCGCCATGCATAACTTATATCGACACGTTTTATGTTTATAAGACACATCTGGATCCCGTAATCTCGGTTAATGGCTTCGAACTCAGCACAGCTGATATCTATAGCAGTTACCAATGGTTTCTAAACGGCGAAGAGATAGGAGGAGCAACCGGCCCCGTATATCAAATAACGGAAAATGGGAATTATTGTGTGGTGGTGCAGGATAGTTCTACAGGCTGTTCGGATACATCAGGAGTATATCCTGTAACGAATGTTACTGGGATAAAGCCTGCTGGCTCCTTTGGAGAAATCCATATATATCCTAATCCTGCTGAAAATATTGTGTATATAGAGACGCCGGTACTGGTCCGTTACAAATTATTTGATCTTGAGGGGCGTTTATTGTCCCATCAAACGAGCGTCAGTCAAATTGAGGTATCAGCTCTGCCTAAGGGTATATATCTTCTTCAACTGGAGGGGCTCAACGGTTCTTTACTAAAAAAGAACTAAGCTGGTTAAGCTATAGCAATAAATGCCTTCAGTTTTCATAAGTGTCTTACAGTGTTTTCTAAACAAAAAATTACCGGTCTTTAGAAGACCGGTAATTTTTTGTACTATTCAGTAGTCCTACTTTTTATATCAGTGCAGAAACCGGATCTTTGTCTATTTAAGATTTTCCAGCATTTCCACCGTCATTTTTTCAAGATCGTATTCGTGTTGCCATCCCCAGTCGGCCCTGGCTTCTTTATCGTCGATGCTTTGCGGCCAGCTGTCAGCTATTTGTTGTCTGTAATCGGGCGCGTAGTCGACTGTAAAGTCAGGAATATGCTTTTTAATACTTTCCGTAATTTCTTTTGGTGAAAAGCTCATTGCAGACAGGTTGTACGCGGTTCTGCTCTTTATTTTTTCCGCGGGGGCTTCCATAAG
>JBEBWN010000279.1:0-5699 GCA_040392235.1 Taibaiella helva
ACAGTTATTATTTTGAAATTCAATTGGATATAAGTTAATCAGCAAGCCCTATTTATAGTTTCCGGTTTTGGCTTACGGCTCCCTTGCCGGTTCCCCTTATCTCTGAACAGTCTATCAGAAATTATTTTTCCGAAATCCCGGGTTACATACGGCTTTAGCAATTGTTGACGAATATGCCGAAGAAAAAAATGATCTTTGCAGATTGAATGATCACGCGGGCCGTATGCAGACTATGTAAGGACGTTGACCATGGCGGGAAAAAACGCTCTTTTAACATCGCTACATCATATGGACGGTTTCTAAAAATAACGGGAATTTCTTTTGGAGAATGACCCCGGGTAAAAAATATATGGCTTCATTTACAGAATTGAATTTAATTAAACCCTTATTGCTGGCCCTCGAGAAGAAAGGATACCAGGAACCCACACCAATTCAAGCTCAGGCTATTCCTCCTGTATTGGCAGGAGAAGACCTGATGGGCTGTGCGCAAACAGGAACGGGTAAGACCGCCTCCTTTGTTATTCCGATACTACAGCGCCTGACCGAACAAGGACCGAGTAAACTACGTCCCAAAATAAAAGTATTGATCTTGACGCCGACCCGGGAACTGGCCATCCAGATCCAGGAATCGATTGAAAATTACGGAGCGTTCCTGCACCTAAAAAGTGCGGTGATTTATGGCGGCGTGAACCAATTTAGCCAGGTGAATCAATTGCGGGCTGGAGTGGACATACTAACGGCTACGCCGGGTAGATTGCTGGACCTGATCGGGCAGAGAATTATTTCCCTGAAGGATATCGAGGTATTTGTGCTGGACGAGGCCGACCGAATGCTGGACATGGGCTTTATACATGATGTACGCCGGGTGATTGCACTTCTGCCCACAGAAAGACAGTCCCTGTTTTTTTCTGCTACTATGCCCGATGACATTGTGCGCCTGGCTAACCAGATATTGAAAGACCCGGTTTCGATTTCGGTGACGCCGCCTGCCACCACTGCCGAAACAATCACTCAATCCTTATATTATGTAGATCGGTCGAATAAATACCATTTGCTGGTAGATGTATTACAACAGCAGATCGATGACAGCGTACTGGTATTCAGCCGCACAAAGCATGGTGCCGATAAGCTGGTCAAAATACTGCACAAACGAAATATTACTGCTGCGGCCATACATGGCGATAAATCGCAGAATGCAAGACAAAAGGCCCTGGCGCAGTTTAAAGCCCGGGAAATAAAGGTGCTTATTGCGACAGATATTGCTGCAAGAGGTATCGACATCTCTGCATTAAAATATGTAATCAACTACGATATACCGAATATCCCGGAGTCTTATGTACACCGTATAGGCCGTAGCGGAAGGGCAGGCGCTTCTGGTGTGGCTATTTCTTTTGCGGATTTCGACGAGATACCTTTCATTAAAGACATAGAAAAAACCATTGGTATGAAAATCCCGGTGGTTGAAGAACATAAATATCCGATGACGGTACTGGTTCCTAAAGAAAAAGCAGAAACAAACGTTTCCGGCGGAAAAATGCCTGCAAGAACCCAGTCCAAGCCTCAGGTAAAAAGACATAAGCCGGGTCCGGCGCCGGCGCGTCCGGTAACACCGGAAAATTACCAGAAAAGGAAAGTTTAGGGGGCTTTTTCGACGTCAGGGAGCATGGTAGTGTAGGTATACATAAGAAAAGCCAGCCCAAGACTGAGCCGGCTCCCTATAAACCCTATCACCATGAAAGTACAAATGTATATGTTGTTTTAATTGTAAACAATTTTTTTTTAAAAAAAATTGGATATAGGTCAGCCCGGTGCGCATCTTATGCAAACCGGAATTGCATTTACTTCAGGTGGGCAGGTTAATCCTAAGCATTTCATTTTCTTTTACGAACCCAGTTTGTTGCCGGTAACCGGCAATCTGGCCCCTGGATACGGGTACTTTCAGTTGCATCAGTCTTACGGTTAGTTTCAGCCCCTGGGCGTTCCCGTCGACAGCCAATACCTGTTTTTTATTCACTATCCAGCCTCTGTGTGTCCGATAAATGTCCTCCCTGTTTTCCAGTTGCAAGGCTATATTAGTGAGCGTATTGCGTAGCAGGGTTGTTTGCAGGCAGCCCTCCTTCTCCCAGAAAATGTGTACATAATTGTCCAGTGCCTGTGCTGCAATGAGATCGGAAATGGCAATTTCAAGCTTATCGCCCTGGTTTTCACCGATAAGGCAAACCTTGGATGTCAGCCGGGGCCGGGATGTAGGGAGCGCTGTCGTGTTTTTTTCTACCTGATCCGGCTGATCCGGCAGCTCAGTGATTGCAGCAGTCATTTCCCTGTTATTCTTTTCGCCTGTTGGTGTAAAGAAGGCCGTGACCTGCATTCCCTCTTCGGAGGGAGGCAGGGGAGGCAGTAGTTGTGAAAGCTGCCGCGCACTTTTTAGGTTTCTTTGTAAAAAATAGTTATACGAGATCAGGTCTGCTATAACTATGGGGAAAACACCGAGCATTATAACCCATTTCAACATAATTCCGTAAACCAACAAGGGTTGGGCAGGAAGACCATAGATAAACTGGATAACAAAAACATTCAGGGTGGCAATACAGACCATCAGGGCAATATTCCAAAGAATTTGCCGCCCTAAAGTCCAGCGATCTTCTGTCATCCTGGGAATAATCAGTTTAATAAAGGCGAAGCCTCCGGTGAGCAGAACCAGAAAGGTAATGCATCCGTACACTAAGGAAGTATAGAGGAGCATCATGGTGCCGAGCAGATGCAGGGAAAAGGGCCGGAACAGAAACAGGAATAAGAATATAAACAAACCGAAGCATAAGCTGCGCAGCCGGTACCAACGCCAGGTATTAATAGGAAATGGTTTATTGAGAATGCCCCAATGCATAAAATTAGTTCTTTTTTCGGGCGGACCGACAGTCATATTTCTTGTTATTCATCCCCCGACACAGAAAATTGCGCGGTTTTAACTTGTCATCCACCCCTGTCGCCTGCAATTTACCACATAAACTTGCCATTTGTCCCTAAAATCTGCCTGGTTTTGAGCCGCAATTAATTTTGTGGTCATAATAATTCCAGTAAATCATGCAATACAACGATTTAAAAAGCAAAAATCTTATTATTTTTATTGTAACACTGTTCCTCGGATTTCCTTTGTCTGCGCAGCAATTGCAAACTATCAGGGGCAGGGTGGTAGACATGCAATCAAAAGCCGGCATCTCTTCCGTATCTGTTGTTTTGCCAGGCAGCGGGCTGGGAACGAGTACCGATAGCGCCGGATATTTTGTATTAGTGCAGGCGCCTATCGGAAGACATAGCCTACAATTGAGTCATATAGGTTACGAACCTTTGCTGACGCATAATGTAGTTGTAGAAATGGGTAAGGAAACTGTTTTGTATCTGGAAATGCTGGAGCAGCTCGGACTGAGCCAGCCGGAGGTGACGATATCGGCTAAACGGGAAGGTTTACCCAGTCGTCAAATGGCTACGGTAAGCGCAGTAGAATTTAATGCGGAAGACAGCCGGCGATATGCCGGAAGCCGCAATGATGTGGCACGTATGGCAGCTAATTTCGCCGGTGTAAACAGCGCGAATGATGGTAGTAATGATATAGTTATCCGGGGTAACTCCCCACTGGGGCTTTTGTGGCGCCTGGAAGGAGTGGATATTCCGAATCCGAACCATTTCGGGCGTTTGGGGGCAACCGGGGGGCCGGTAAGTATGCTCAATAATAACGTAATCGGGCAATCTGCGTTTTACACGGGTGCCTTTCCGGCACAATTTGGCAATGCCATGGCCGGAGCCTTTGATCTGAGCCTGCGAAATGGCAATAATAGCCGGCATGAGTTTACCGCGCAGGTAGGCTTTAACGGTCTTGAATTAGGAGCTGAGGGGCCTTTGAATAAGAATAGTGAGGCATCTTACCTGGTTTATTACCGCTATAGTATACCTGGTTTATTGAAATCGCTGGGCGTCGACGTCGGTACAGGCGCCGCTATACCCAGTTATCAGGATCTAAGCTTTAAAGTTGAATTGCCCAGTAAAAAGGCTGGTCGCTTTACCCTGTTTGGGGTTGGCGGAACCAGCAATATCAATTTCCTGGGCAATTTAAAGGATACGCTCAATTTTTATAATGATCCTTATCACAATCTCTACAGCGGTTCTAAAATGGGCGTTGTTGGGTTGAAGCATAGTTATTTCTTTAACAATACTACTTCCTACGTGCTAACGGTGGCTGCCACGGGTACCAATGTAGTTACCCGCCAGGATTCGCTTGATGCACAGGAACAACCTCACCGCGATTTTCGTGAGAATGGCAAGGAGTGGCGCTATATGGCCAGCGTCGTACTCAATAAAAAATTCTCGGCCAGCGACCGGCTTACCGCCGGGCTTACCCTGGACCAATTGCATTATCATTACACGGACAGTATACGAGATGCAGAGCATGGCTTCGTCCCATTCTTGCAGGAAAGAAATCAAACAGCTTTGATAAGGGGCTTTGTCCAGTGGCAACACCGGTTCCCTAACCGCCTGACCTTAAATTCGGGTATATACAGCCAGTATCTTGTTCTGAATCAAAAGATGGCTGTAGAAGGCCGACTGGGATTGCGGTACGCACTGAAATATAACGGAGCCCTTACCCTGGCTTACGGCATGCACAGCCAGATGCAAACACTCATGACCTATTTTCATGAAAGTAGGGTAGACGGCGCTTATGTACAAACTAACCGGAACCTGGACTTTACCCGCAGCCAGCATTTTGTGGTAGGATGGGAGCAGATGGTAACCCGAAACTGGAAATATAGGATCGAGGGTTATGCCCAGCTGTTGAGCGGTGTGCCGGTAGAGCGCCGGGCTACCGATTGGTCGGCATTAAACATGGGAGCGGGTTATGGGGCAGGATTGGAAGATAGCCTGGTGAATAAAGGCAGTGGACAAAACTATGGCATAGAGCTTACCCTGGAAAAACCTTTTGCCCGCGGGTATTATGTCCTGGCCACGGCCTCCGTTTTTGATTCCCGTTATAAAGGAAGCAATGGTGTGCAGCATAACACGGTGTTTAACGGGCGCTACGTAGTTAATGCACTTGCCGGTAAAGAATGGCAAATAGCTGGTATGCATACGTTGGCGCTGGACGTTAAACTGACTACAGCGGGCGGAAAACGGTATACACCTATTGATTTGGATGCGTCACACCTTGCCGGTAAAGCCGTTTACTATGATGAACGGTCCTTTGAAGAGCAAACAAAAGCCTATTTCCGCATGGATATCAAGTTGACATACCGGATGAATTATAAAGGCTTTATGCAAGAGTTTTTTGTGGATTTCCAAAATGTCACGAACCATAAAAATGTTTTCAATCAATGGTATGACAGCAGGACGGGTATGATCCGTACACAAAACCAGTTGGGCTTCTGGCCGAACTTTAATTATCGTATACAATTCTAGCATAACAGGCAGGGCCAGAATAAGTAAAACAAAAAAAGCTGCCTGCACTTAACCCAAAGGGAGGATTGCCCAACTGCGAAGCAGCACTTAGGGTCTGCTGTTAAACGCAATTGGATGCATTCCCAAATGTAGTTAAAGTATCCGCTATACGAGGTTAGATGATCAGGAAAGATTCCAATGCTCCTTTAACTAAGACCAAAGGAAGGGCTTTAATATAGATAGCCGCAGGTGAAACCTGCGGCTATCTAATGTAT
>JBEBWN010000280.1:0-5697 GCA_040392235.1 Taibaiella helva
GGATACAGCCATCACATATATTAATCCCAGTGTGAGCGGAAACGTATTTAATGATGTCGATGGCTTGAATGGCACATTGCCCAATACAATAAATGGCGTAGGAACAGACGCAAACAGCACACTATATGTTCATATGGTTGATAAGGATAATGTTGTTGTTGCCACCGAAAAAGTGAATGCGGACGGGACTTACAGATTCCCTTCTGTTACCCCCGGTTCTTATACGGTTGTTTTAAATTCATCTGCCAGCCCCTCAACCCTAAGTACTTTGACCGGAACCTGGCTGTATATAGGTGAGCATTTGGGAACGGCTCCGGGAACAGACGGAACAGCCGACGGCCGATTGGCTATAACCGTAGGCGGTGGCAATGTCGATAATGCTAATTTTGGTGTTGAACAACCTCCTGTTGCTACGGCCGATACGGCTGTAGAGCGGGTAAACCCCGGTGGAGATATATCAATGCCTGTGCCACCGGCAACATTTGTAGTAGCCGACCCTGCACCCGGAAAAGTAACGGGGATCCTGATCACAGAACTTCCTGAAAATGTGCGAAGCATTACCATCGATGGGATTTTGTATGATGAAGCAAATCCTCTGCCTTCGGAAGGGATATTGGTCCCGGTCCATCCGCAAACAGGGCAGCCGGCACAGGATATCCTGGTTGATCCAACAGACGGAGCTACTGTAGTGCAGATCAGCTATAGTGCAGTTGATGAGGCAGGAAAAACAAGCCCTCCGGGAATAGCTTCAGTTCCTTTTACCTCTATAATATTAAGCGGGCAGGTATTTAACGATGCTAATGGATTGGCGGGCAGTCCATCAAATACAGTTGACGGCACCGGTACATATGCCGGTGGATTGAAAGCTATATTGTATCATACGGGCACGGGCATCGTGGATGCCGTTGCAGACGTGGCAGCAGATGGTTCATTTGTATTTGAAAACAGGAATGCTGGAACTTATAGTGTACGGCTTTCTACCACATCCATTAAACCGGGAGATCTTGTGCCAGCAGTAATATTGCCCTACGGCTGGCTAAGTGCCGGTGAGTTTTTAGGGGTGGGTGCAGGAAGCGATGGTAATCCGAATAGCACCCTCTCTATTGGAACGGTAGATACCGATGTAGACAATATTAAGTTCGGTATCAACCGTCATCCCGAAGCGTTTGATGTACCTGCAGTTTATCATAAAAACCCGGGAGGTAACAATACGGTTCCGGTTGGTCGTCTGGGCGGAGCAGATCCGGATGATGGGCCTAAAGGCGAGGGAGATACATTTATTATTACTACAGTGCCCACCAATGCAACACTGTACTATGACGGTGAACCGGTAAAAGCCGGGGACACCTTGTTTAACTACGATCCGGCCCTGCTGCGTATAGATCCGGAAGATGGCGAGATTAATGCCATTTTTACGTACACTGTAATGGACGCAGCGGGTCATGTTGATCCGACACCTGCCACGGTGCGTACCTATTTTATTCCCCATATTTTGAAGGGTACAGTGTTTAATGATGCTAATGGTTTAAGTGATAACCTGGTAAATGGCACAGGTGAAGGCCTGCCTTCAGACGAACCCTTGTATGCCAATCTGGTTGATCCGGTGGCAGATACGGTAATTGCCAGTGTGCCGGTATTGCCGGATGGCAGTTACTTATTCCCTTCTGTGCAGCCCGACAGGGATTTATGGGTGCAGATCAGTGTGCATGAGGGTATACCTGGTTCCTCAGCTCCCGCTACACAATTGCCCGATACTTGGGTATTTACAGGTGAGCGGTTAGGAACGGGCGCAGGGCACGATGGCCAGGTGGACGGCTGGGTTAAGGTATTTTCGGATCTGGATACAACAATGTATCATATTGACTTCGGCATCAACAGAATCCCGGTGGCGCATGATAAGCAGCTTAATCTGCCTTCGATTGCCATCGATAAACCTTATCCGCTGACAGAAAAGCCGTTGTCGGGAACAGATCCGGAAGAGGGGAATTATGGAGCCGGGAAAGGTACGTTTGTTTTGGGTGAACAACCCTCTTGTTGCGCCATAGTATCTTATGAGGGAGTTGTATTGGAACCGGGACAGATTATACCGGAATATGAGCCATCGTTGTTAACGATAACCTTTACAGATATACTCGCCACAACCGCCAGCTTTACTTACCAGGTAGTTGATAGTTCTGGAACAATTAGCACACCGGCCACTTATACGATCAATACAGCGACTGTATTACCCGTAAAATGGCATTCCTTTACTGTAAAAAGGGAAAATAATGCAAGCCGCCTGGAGTGGACAACGTTGGAAGAGCGGAACAATTACGGTTTTAGTATAGAGCGTAGTGCAGACGCAAGGCATTTTACAGAGATTGACTTTGTATCCAGCCAAGCTACAAACGGGGAAAGCAATGCAGCTTTAGTTTATACAGCCTATGATAAGCAACCCCTGCAAGGATGGAATTACTACCGTTTGAAGCAGTCTGATAAGGATGGTAGCGTAATCTACAGTGAAGTTCGGGAGATACTTTGGGAGGTTAACGGGCGGTTTGCCGTAGAAATCTATCCCAACCCGGTTGCTCATCTTTTGCAGGTCAGGGTTACAGATTGGTCACAGGTAAAAGAGGTGCGCTTGCTGGATATTCAGGGGCGTGCAGTGTACCAAACAAACAGTCCTGCAACTGAAGTCAATATGAGCAGTTTGACGCCAGGCACCTACCTGTTATGGGTAGAGCAACATAACGGATCGGTTAACAGCTTTAAAGTAGTGAAAGAGTAGATTAGAATTAGAACATGGTGCCTAAAGGGGATTGCTCATTGTAGCAATCCCCTTTTTTTAGCTATAGAAAGAGGCTATTTATAACAAAAAAATACCCCGGCCAAAGTCGGGGTATTTTGAGAGAGTTGATTATTGGAAAGATTAAGCTTTCGTTCTCAGGGCTTCTCTTATTTTTTCCTCGATTTCTACAGCAAATTCAGGATTGTCGTTCAGGAAGTTTTTAACCGCTTCCCGTCCCTGACCGATTTTATTATCTCCATAGCTGAACCAGGAACCGCTTTTGTTGAGTATACCCAGTTCTACACCCATGTCGATTATTTCGCCCACTTTGCTGATACCTTCGCCGAATACGATATCGAATTCTACCTGGCGGAAGGGAGGGGCTACTTTGTTTTTTACCACCTTAACCCTGGTGCGGTTTCCTGTTGCGGTATCGCCATCTTTTATCTGGGCGATACGGCGGATATCCAGGCGGATAGATGCATAGAATTTAAGGGCATTACCACCGGTTGTTGTTTCGGGGTTGCCAAACATTACCCCTATCTTTTCTCTTAACTGGTTAATGAAAATACAGGTACAATTGGTACGGGAAATAGTAGCGGTAAGTTTACGCATAGCCTGGCTCATCAAACGCGCCTGTAATCCCATTTTACTGTCTCCCATTTCTCCTTCCAGTTCGCTTTTGGGGACCAATGCCGCTACCGAGTCAATAACAACTACATCCAACGCGCCGGACAGGATGAGTCTTTCTGCAATTTCGAGCGCCTGCTCACCATAATCGGGTTGGGATATAAGCAGATTGTCTACATCAACACCCAATTTACGGGCATAAGATGCATCGAAGGCATGTTCCGCATCTACTATAGCACATATGCCACCTTTCTTTTGTGCCTCAGCAATAGTATGAATAGCGATAGTGGTCTTACCGGACGATTCGGGTCCGTATATCTCGATAATTCTGCCTTTAGGGAATCCGCCAACACCGAGCGCAACATCCAATCCAAGTGACCCTGTAGAGGTTACCTCTACTTCCTGCTGTTGTTTATCGCCCAGTTTCATGACTGAACCTTTACCAAAATCTTTATCGATCTTATCGAGCGTCATCTTTAACGCTTTCAGTCTTTCTTCTGACATATTATCAGGTTTAAATTGTATGATTGTTTTGTTAATGAATAGTTTCGGGTTTTATGCCTTCATAAACCAATCTATGGCATCGCTTACTTTTCTTTTCAGCTCTTTACGGTTCACTACAAAGTCCAGGAAGCCCTTTTCCTGTAGGAACTCGCTTCTTTGAAATCCTGCCGGAAGATCTTTCTTAATCGTTTCTTTAATAATGCGCGGACCGGCAAAGCCGATCAGGGCTTTGGGTTCTGCAATATTAATGTCACCTAGCATGGCAAAGGAGGCTGTTACACCACCCGTTGTAGGATCTGTCATCAGGGAGATATAAGGCAATTTTGCATTGGCCAACTGAGTAAGTTTAGCCGATGTTTTAGCCATTTGCATTAATGAAAAAGCACTTTCCATCATGCGCGCTCCGCCTGATTTTGAGATGATCATAAAGGGAAGTTTATGTTTGATGCTGTAATCAACGCTGCGGGCAATCTTTTCGCCCACTACAGATCCCATAGAGCCGCCGATGAAGTTGAAATTCATACAGGCAATAACCAATTTCTTACCTTCTATTGCTCCTACGCCCACCGTCATAGCATCCAGTAAGCCGGTGGATTTTTGCGCTCCGGCCAACCTGTCTTTGTAGGGTTTTACATCTACAAATTGCAATTGGTCTATCGGCGCAATGTTCTCAAACAGTTCTTTATATGCTCCGTCATCAAAAAGTATGCTAAAGTATTCGAGGGCATTGATCCTATTGTGAAAATTGCAATTGGGACAGAGGTACAGATTTTCTTTAAGAGCCGTTTGTGTAATTGTTGTTCTGCACTCGGGGCATTTATGCCAAAGCCCGTCGGGCGCTTCCTTTTTTTCTTTAGTTTCGGTAGAAATACCTTTTTTTATACGTTTAAACCAAGTAGACGACATGTAGTTAAATTTGAAATTGAATGATCAGGGAATTTTGATCCGTATTCATTTTTACTGCAATTCCCATTCTATATTCAGCACCTGAACCGGCAAAAATATAGAATCCTTTACTTATTTAATGGATTTATTAAAGAAAGCCTAATTCCAGGCGGGCTTCTTCACTCATCATATCCTTTGTCCAGGGAGGGTCAAAAGTAAGTTGTACATGCACGTCATCGACACCATCGATAGCCTCTATTTTCGATTGAACGTCAAAAATAATATCGCCTGCTGCAGGACAGGCCGGCGCCGTTAAAGTCATCGTAATCGCTACTTTTACACCATCAATTTTAATATCGTACACCAGGCCCAGCTCATAGATATTCACCGGGATTTCCGGATCGTAGACGGTTTGCAATGCCTCGATTATCTTATCGTATAGATTCATGATTATGTTTGCGCTCTTTGATATTATTAATATTCTTTACGAATGATAGGCTGCCTGTAAAGCCAGGGCGTATAATTTCATTTGTTTAAGCATAGCAAGCAGGCCGTTACTTCTGGTTGGAGATAAATGACTTCTAAGGCCTATTCGGTCAATAAAGTAGATATCTGCTTCTGCAATTTCTTTTGGGCTGTGTCCTGATAAGACATTAATCATCAGCCCAACCAATCCTTTTGTGATGATAGCATCGCTGTCAGCAGTAAATAAAACTGCTCCATCCTTAAAGTCTGCATGCAACCATACTCTTGATTGACAGCCCTTTATCAAATTCTCTTCTTTTTTGTACTGTTCATCAATCAGGGGTAATTCTTTTCCTAACTGGATAATATGCTCGTATTTTTCCATCCAGTCATCGTAAAATGAAAAATCCTCTATAATCTGGTCTTGAATTTCATTAATGCTCATT
>JBEBWN010000281.1:0-5690 GCA_040392235.1 Taibaiella helva
GGTTTTGCCTTTTACTTCAAACTGAATTCCCTATCGTCCTTCCAGGGCCTTGGCATAAGTCCTGGCCATGGTTTTTATAACTATTTTTTGGGGAATAATGGACGAGATATAGGCTCCTAGGCGATTAGAGGTGCCGGGTACACAGGTTGCCTTACGCTTGCGAAAAGCCTGCAAACCTATTGTAGCCGCCTGGCGTACCGGCATTAGCCAACGTTTAAGCGGCGCAAACTTATCGTTTTCGGTCATTTCTGTAACCATTCCGCCTGGTAGGAAAACCGTCATGGAAAATCGCTTGTTCTTTAATTCGTGCGATAATGCTGTAATAAAATTGAGCATAAATCCCTTGGTGCCGGAGTAAGCAGCCTGGTAAGGCGTGGGGAGTAGTGCTGCCATACTGGATACCACCATCAATCCGCCTTCTTTACCACTATTTTCGAAGTGGGCGCTGAATTGCTGGCACATCCGGACCATACCTACAATATTGGTCTGCAAAAGCTGTTCAAACTGCTGCCATTCCATATCCAGGTGTTTGCCGAAATAAGTAATGCCGGCATTCAATATTACACCATATAAATCTTCTTCCAGTGCCGTGGCTACAACCCGGTCTACATCCGCAGTCGACGAGAGGTCGGCGACGATTGTCCGGACAAGGACTTTCGATTCCTCTGATATCTTTTTTTGCAAAGCCTCCAGCTTATCGGATCTGCGGGCTACCAGGATGAGGTTGGCCTTGTATATACTTGACAGCTGCAGGGCCATTTCATAACCCAATCCGGAAGATGCCCCGGTAACTAAGATCCATTTGCCTTCGAAATGCAATGCGCTCATTTGTGGTGGTCGATTATGTGGAAATTGTAGCAAAAGTAAGGAACCTCGACCTGGCCGCAAGAGGAATAATGAGGTAATAGGACTTATGCCCCATGATTGTTTAAGAAAAGAGGTTAGTCTACTGGCAAAATGAGCATGTGCCTGTTTTATTGCGGAAAAAATACTTCATCTTATATTGATTGTCTGTTGTTCTTTAAATATATCCTGCTATGATCCTTTATTGCTCCCCTGTAGGGGCAAAGGCCCTGATTTTATTGTTTCCCATTTTTACCTTATCAAATATATCAGTCCATGCTTAGGAGGGAAATTTTGCGCCTACAGGTGCCGAATGGTATTACCGCTCAACCGGTAATTTGAATTTTGTACATTATATCAGACATTGGTCTGAAAAGGATACGATAGTTAATGGACAGGTTTGTAGAAAGATCAGTGGCCTGTATGTACCGAGAGACAAGGTAAGTATAATAGTCAAAATAACTTCCTCACGTACCGTCATGCCGACCAGCGTGGAGGCATCTCCCAGGCTTGTAAAAGTGGAAGTTATTTTGACACAGTTACTAAGGCGGAACATTGATCCGATTTTTCTTTATAATTCAGGCGATACCGTATTTTATTTTAATAATAGCTTTAACCGGTTTGTGCCTATGTTTGTATGCAATGCACAAGTAGATGATACCTTATCTTTTTATATACTAGTGTTAAGTTAAAGGTGAAAAGGCAAAGCTAAAAATTGACAACATGTTGATAAGTAATTAACTATGAAGAAGTAAGCCGAAGAAGTATGCTTAATATGACACTAGAGATTCTTATCCGAACAGACACCATTATACAGGTGATTGTTGAAGATGTGGATACGGTTTTGCTATCGGGGCAGGAACTGCGGCGCGTAAAGGTAAGACCTTATATTTTCGGCGCCAGGGAATGACAATTTATATTCGGTTGGATAAGCCCTTGTTGAATGCCATTCCTGTTTATGTAACGGACCTTTCGGGAAGAATAATCCATCATTTAGTTTTTCCTGAAGAGCAAGATGTTTTCGAATATTCGATCTCTTTAACACCTGGTATGTATTTGCTGCAGTGGGTATTGGATGAGCAATCGCATGCTCAAAAATTAGTTATTTCATCGGGGTATTAACCGTTTCGCTTGTCCCGCAGTGGCGCTCCGCAGATAATATAACGAACAAATGTATGCAGCCACACTCTGGCTGGTAGGAGAAAACAGTCGGCGGTTGCGGACATCCGGTTAAATGGAAAAAAAAGCGGAACTTTATGTCTTTCTCAGAGTGTATGAACCGGAATGAATTTCTAAAGATGATAACGATGATGCCTGCTTCAGGTCTTGCTTACAATGTAAAGGCACTGGCCGAATTAACCGACCCTCTGGCTTTGACAGAGAAGATGCCCGTTTTTTTCTTCGGACATGGGTCGCCAATGAATGCTTTAGAGCAAAATCAGTTTACGGCAGAATGGCAGCGGACCGGCCGGCTCCTACCGAAGCCTAATGCCGTACTGTGTATTTCGGCGCATTGGTTAACCCAAGGTACCTGGGTAACAGCCATGGAAAGGCCAAGAACGATTCATGACTTTGGAGGCTTTCCCCAGGCATTGTTTGATGTACAGTACCCGGCAGCCGGCAGCCCGGCGTTTGCAGAAGAGGTTGTATTGGCTTTGAAGGGTACAACAGTGGGAAAAGATGAAGAGTGGGGACTGGACCATGGCTGCTGGAGTGTGCTGAAACATCTGTACCCCGAAGCAGATGTTCCCGTGATACAAATGAGTATCGACTACCGTCAGCCGGCCTCCTACCATTATGAACTGGCGAAACAACTGGCATCGTTGCGCCATAAAGGCGTGTTGATTGTAGGCAGCGGTAATATGGTGCATAACCTGGGCATGGTGGCCTGGGATAAATTGGAGGAACCGGGATACGGCTATGACTGGGCTATTGAAGCCAATGAAAAAATGAAAGGCTTTATAACGGACCGTAATCACGATGCTTTACTGGATTACCATGCCCAGGGACCAGCTATGCAATTGGCTATACCTACGCCCGATCATTACTACCCGATGATCTATGCTTTGGCTTTGCAGGAACAGCAAGAAGGCCTATCCTTTTTCAATGACGAAGCGGTAATGGGATCACTTACTATGACCTCTTTTCGTATACAAGGATAGGTGTTGTACAGCGTTGGTCTCCATTACGTTATTGTTTTTTTGAAAAAGACATATCCATTGCGCGCTGCACTGATAAGGTGGAGCGATATCAGGCAGCTGATCTCTAGTGTTAAGTATCAAAGATCAAAAGGCAAAGCCAAAGTTGGCAGGTTGATGAGCAATTAACTATGGAGTAATAAGTCGAAATAGTATGCTTGGCTGGACACTAATGGATTGCCTGGTACCTCGCATTGTGCCATGAAAGCTTTTTTAAAGATGGAGAAAGGAAAGGCAATACTTTTTTAGACCCTCCGGCAACGCTGTACAGGCGGGGGTGTCAAACCATTCTGCGCTGCTTTCCTTGTAATAGGAAGGTGGTGAACGGCCGGAGAAAAGCTTTATTAAGAGGCAGGTACGTGTCAGGGAAATGAATGAACAACGAAAACCTGGTTTTTAAGACTAAGCCCATTCGCCCTATCAAAAAGACTGATGGGCAACCTGCAATGGAAGTACTATTCGACCATCTTACAAAAGAAGCTACAGAAGTAAAAGATGAAAACGGGAAAACTGTAAAATCAAGAACCGATTGGGATAACAACCGCTGTATAAGGCTGCATTGGGTAAAACATCATATTGAAGAAAGAACAGCCGGTGCTTTGACTATCTTTAGTTGTTTGGACAGGGTAAAAGGAAAAGATAAACTGAGAACCTATCTGTACGACAAGACTGAGCAATATGTGGTGATTTTGGAGCCTTACAGAACTACTCCCGATTACTATTTAATAACTGCCTATCACCTTACAAAAGCTAAGGGAGGCATTAAGCAAATACAGCAAAAGCTAAAAAACAAATTGGATGAAATACTATAGAAACGCAAAGCCCGGTGTATTTCGTGATACATCGGGCTTCGAAGCTCAATTGTCCAAGAATGGTACAATGAACGGTATAAAAATAAGCAAACTTTGCACAAAAACAATGCTGCAACAGCACTCTTAATATAGAAATAATATATAGAATTGATAATAAATTATATATAAGATTGATAAAATAGAACGCTGTCCTGATATGAATTAAAAAATAAGTTATCTTGGGTTAGTAGATGTTTGCACCGTATTTACACAGAAACCTCGTAGCTCTATAAAGACCTACGAGGTTTGATGATCATAACATTTCCTTTACAGGCTTGTTATTTATTATTGATAACCACTTTCTCCACCTTCAGCAATCTGCCCTCATTATCCGTAATACGCAACTGGTAGATACTTCCTGTTCCAACATTCGGGAAAAGGCAAAAAGTGAATTTTTCACGTAAAGGCGCAACGGAAGCGCTATTTCATTAAGACCTATAAGGTTTTGAAAAACTTATATGTCTCTTCTTATTATATTTATCATTATCTGGATACCGGATTGAATCTAAAAGGATTTAGATGCGTTTGCCCTGTTAATCATCCACCGCTACGCCCTTTTTACTCCAATTTGCCAATGTCGCGCCCGGAAGATTTAATTCATTGAACTCGCTGTGCATAAAGAAACGCAGCAGGGCTTCAAAATCCGAGTCTTCATCTATATCGCATTGCAGTAGATAAGACAATGCCGGCATCTTGTATGTCTTTTTTAAATATTTCCAGTAGGGAATGCTATGCAGATTTTCAAGGTGTTTAAAAACTTCGTAGCGATCAGCTTCCGTAATTTCCGTCAGGGTCTTTTGCAGAATGTTTACCAAGTTCGTATGGTTGTATACAAAGAGGAAATTTTCGTTTTCACTGACAAACAACCCCGTTTCTTCTTTATGATTATATATATCATCACTTTCAGAGACCAAAGGAGTTTTTTTATGTAATATATCCCTGTTTTTCTTTGCGGCTTCTTCATACTGCCATTGATAAAAATGGTTTAGCTCCCTGGCTAGTTCCTTTCCATTTTCAAAAAGGATCAATTGCTTACCAAAGAATTGTATAGCCTTCTCGTATTGCAATTGTATGCCTTTCCTTACTTCTTCTCTGTAGCCAGTATCATGTTTGCAATACGCCTGCTGGTGTTTCGAGTTTTTTGTTTTCAATTCATTTTGGGATATTTTATTACCTACAAGCATCCCGGAAAGATTGTATGTATTGTTATAATATGCCAGTGTAGCATTTACATGTGTCATATCATTTTTATCATTTCTGCTTCTGCCCATAGAGCTTTTAACCACTTTATACTCCTGATTGGTAATCGTATGCTTTAAACAAATATGGTCATCGTCATTGCCCAAGTATTCGAAATAACCCTTTGGTCTGTATTTCAAGGCCTGTAAAGCATTTTTCTCATCCTGGCTGCAATGAAGGGATTCTATTAAAATATCCAGCGGCAATAATGCGGATAGAATACCGTTTTTCTCAAAAATAACCCTGTCCATTTCAGCATATATCCCAGCATTTATTGCTTCTATTCTATAATCATCATCAATATCTTTCACATACTCAGCCGCTTCTTTTAATATTTTCTCCATATAACCGGTGCAATGAAAACCTGATATATAACTTTTCATGGCAAACCAGGAAATTTTATCCTTAAACGAAATATAATCGGATGGAAGCTTCAGGTAGTCAACATAAAAGGAAGTGGTTTCTACTTCTTCAATTTCATCCAGATAATCGAAAATGAGGTCTCTTGCCTCTAAGAAGAAAGGACTGTTAAAACCGAAACCATTATAGCCGTATTCCT
>JBEBWN010000282.1:0-5659 GCA_040392235.1 Taibaiella helva
TAGATACAAAAGCGATACGCTGCCTAATCAACAGACCAATATACTATCGACTTTCTGGAAACTAGATCTTCACATGAACATAACAGGCCGGCGCCAACGCAATTATCCCGCTGTTTCATTACAGAAATCTCACGGCTTATTACAATTTCCGTACCGCTACACCTTTTTTTTAATAAATTGGGGATGTGAATCGTACAACGCACTGATACTGTCCCACTTCCGGGGTGATTGCACCGGATAGCGGCAGCTTTAACCCGGCACATAGAGACATCAGGACCTACGTTATAAAACACATACATTATGATGGATACACAAAAAGATATAGAAATTCGGCTGGTAGCGGATCGTAAGCAAAACCTTCCAGACAAAAGCAAAATGAGTTTCGGGAAACAATTTGCCGATCATATGCTGGTATGCGACTATGAAAACGGCGCATGGCAAACACCGGTCATTATGCCCGTAGAAAACCTGGCATTGCACCCCGCAACCTCGGCATTCCACTATGGGCAAGCAATATTTGAAGGTATTAAAGCGTACCGCAGGGCGGATAACCGTATTGCTATCTTCCGTCCTAGAGATAACTGGATCAGGATGAACCGTTCGGCACAAAGACTGGATATGCCCGGCATTCCGGAAGAAATATTTATGGATGGCCTCCTCCGGCTTATCGGATTGGACCAGGACTGGGTACCCGAAGGCGAAGGTTTTTCTCTCTATATAAGGCCCTTTATGATCGGTACCGATGCCAGCCTGGGCCTGGAATCTTCCCGTTCTTATAAATTCATCATCATTACCAGTCCGGCAGCAGCTTACTACAGCAAAGATCTTAGCATCTATATACAAAGCCAATACGTGCGCGCCGTTCCCGGTGGAACCGGCTTTACCAAGGCAGCGGGCAATTATGCCGCCAGCCTGCTCCCCACAAGCGAAGTACGCGCCAAGGGGTACGACCAGATATTGTGGACCGATGCAGTAGAACACAAATATGTGCAGGAGATCGGTACAATGAATGTTTTCTTTGTGGTTAATGGAACCGTATTAACACCTGCATTAGATGACGGCACTATTCTCGCTGGTATTACCCGCGCCAGCATTATAGGCCTGATGAAGGAATTGGGTTACCGCGTAGAAGAGCGAAAGATCAGTGTAGGCGAGCTGATAGCGGCGCACAATGCCGGCCAGCTGGAAGAAGCTTTTGGTTCGGGCACGGCGGCTTCTATGTCTATGATAACACAACTTACTTATGAAGACAAAACAATGTCTCTGAGCGATCCGGCATCCTGGAGCATTGCCCCCGCTATTAACAAGCTACTCAATGATATACGGTACGGGAAAGTGCCCGATCTTAATCATTGGGTGACCTTGGTCTAAGATTCCCATAGGATCACCCGTTCCCTTCCGGAAAAGGGCTAGCCCAATAGAATAAGGTGAACTTTTAGGTTTATCTTATCCTATTGGGCTAACATTTCAACAGGTACACCGCAGTAGCCGGCTAAGGAATGCTATCATTTCAAGTCCGCTATGGATGCACCGAAATTGATATGCAGCACATTGCCATTCGGCAATACCAGGGCGGGCACCGATTGTACGCCAGCGTCTTCTGCTTCCTTTACCCGGTCTTTTTCCGCTCCCAGGTGCACGACCGTAACATTTTCAGCAGGCAGGAGGTTCAGGATATCCTGCTCGGCGCTAACACATACGGAACACCCCGCGTGATAAAAAACTGCTTTTGCCATGATTACTGTATATTAAGATGTGATTGCATGATTGCAGTACAAAAATAACCGACAACCTGTTCCCGGGGCTGATACAGATTTCAGATAACATGCTGGTCCAGCTGAACCCCGCTCCTGACGTCGGAAAGTATTTGTTCCAGTTCCCTCCATTCCTTTTCGGCCAGGGGCTGCAATGGATGCCTTAAATAGCCGGCTTCCAGCCCCAGGATGTCAAGACCAGCCGCTATCGCACGCGGCAAACCTTTAGCTACGATAAAGCGTAACAGGTCGAGTTGTTTATAAAACGCCTCCCGCGCTGCCTGCCAATCGTTCGTTACTACACTGTTGTACAGCGCAAGGTTCAGTTCCGGTATAAGATGGGTAGCAGCAGTACACCAACCTTGTGCGCCGGCAGCAAAGGCGGCCAAAGCCAGGGGATTGGCGCCGTTGTAAAAGGCCACATCATCCCCCAATTCCCTGCGCAGATAGTGCATACGCTGTATATCGCCCGAGCTTTCCTTAATCATCGTTACGTTAGGTATCTGCAACAATCGCTTCAACAGCACCGGCGACATATCCACACCGCTTGTTGCCGGATTATTATAAGCCATTATAGGAATACCGATTTGCGCGGCCACGGCATCGTAATGCTGCACTATCTCGTCGTCTGTCAGCTTCCAGTAGCTCATCGGTATAATCATTACGGCCGTTGCACCTGCTTTCTCGGCAAACCGGGCATGATAAACGGTTCGCTCTGTAGTAAGGTGCGATACACCCACCAATGTGGGTACCCTGCCGGCCACCTGCTGTATGCAGCTTTCTGTTACCGCCTCCCGCTCCTCATCCGACAGATACGGTAAAACACCGGTGCTGCCTAATGGTGCTATCGCATGCGCACCGGAAAGAACTAAACGCTCTGCTAACTTTTTGAACAGGGCAATATCTACCTTATCACAATCGTCAAACGGCGTGATCGGGTAAGCAATAATACCCCGGAAGGTTTCTTGTTTCATTTTTTGCTCCTTTTATTTATTTTTTTACAATTTTCCCGGTTTTGCATTTTCCCTTTGCCTTAAGCATTAAATATCCCTGCCTTCCTCCTCACGTAGCGCGACACCCAGGTTTTGCAGTTGCGGTGCATTTTCACAGGCGATATATTTTGCAGGTTCTTTATCGCTGGTATTCTGATGGCGATGCCATGCCCAGCAAGGAATATATACGGCATCGCCGGCCTCCCATGCCACACGTTCGCCTTCTATTTCTGTCCATCCCCTGCCTTCTATCACATACAAAACGGTTTCATAAGTGTGGCGGTGCCGGTTGGTCAGTTGCCCGGGCAGCAGGCCACCAATGGTCATGCTCACATTTTTACTGGGCAGGTTCACGAAGAAAACCGGGTGCTTCCGCTCTGAAGAGAATTGATCGTGTACGCCGGCTTCCTCCACGTTTTTGTGAATGAGGTGCGATGGCTTTACATAAACCGGCCGGGCAAAGGTTTGATGAAAGTCCTTTGAGCTAAATTGATTTTGATTGACCGGCACAGGCTGCTCCATACCGGCGTCCGTATTTACAGGGGTTTTCATAATCCATTTCTTTTTTGATTATTGCATTATTGCACAACAAAAGTATCGTACATTTGGACCACCATAATGATACAGTTTACACATAAATAGATAGTCCAGATGCTCAGACCTTGGAAACTGGAAGTACAATTAGACGATAAGGGCACTAAAGCCGTTTACCTGCAAATTGCCGACGCCATTATTGCAGATATACAATCGGGACGCTTAAAAAGCGGCACAGCCCTACCGGGAAGCAGGGTGTTGGCAAAAGAGCTGAATCTCAACAGAAATACTATTGTCGAAGCGCTGAATGTTCTACTTCACGAAGAATGGCTGATCTCGAAAGAAAGAAGCGGCACTTTTGTTGCCGACACCATTCCACAACTCGGCAGAAACCGGCATAAAGATCTGCCCGCGAAAAAAGAAGAGCAATATAAAGCGCCCTATGCTATTCATTTTGACGACGGATCGCCAGATAGCAAGATAGCCCCTGTGGCAGAACTGGCACGGGCCTACCGGCAGATTTTCAACAGGAAAGCCAAGTGGCAGATGATGGGCTATACAAACGAATTGGGCGATCCGGCATTCCGGGGGGCAATAGCGCATATGCTGAATCATCAGAGAGGTATGCGGTGTAGTGAGCAGCAAATATGCATTACGCGGGGTAGCCAGATGGCCATGTATCTTACTGCCCGGTGTTTATTAGAACCAGACGATTGCATAATGATCGAAAACCCGGGATACATGCCGGCCTGGAAGGCTTTTGAAATGGCGGGCGCCAAATTATTACCGGTCCGGGTAGACGAAAACGGCATCGTTATGGAGGATGTACTAAAACACCTGAAAACGCAACCCAATATAAAAGCAATTTACACAACGCCCCATCACCAATACCCTACCACAGTAACACTAAGTCTGCAAAGGCGCCTAGAACTGATCCACCTGTCCAATGAATATGGCTTTACGATTGTTGAAGATGATTACGACAACGAGTTTCATTTTGGTTACCGGCCTGTATTACCTTTATCCAGCTATGGGGAGCTAAAGAGATACATCTATATAGGCACCCTGAGCAAGGTAGTTGCTCCCGCACTAAGAATAGGATACCTGGCCAGTAATCATAAAACACTTATTGCGAAAGTAGGTGCATTGAGAAAAATAATTGATGTACAGGGTGATGCCATAATGGAGCAAGCCGTTTTGCAACTTATCCAGGACGGAACCATTAAACGCCATTTAAAGAAAGCCACTCTGTATTACAAAACAAAACGCGATTTTGTAAAAACCTTACTGGAGCAGTATCTTAGCCAAAAAGCCAGCTTTTGCGCGCCCGACGGTGGATTGGCCTTCTGGATCGTACCACTGCGGAAGACGAACTGGAAAGCTATTGATGAAAAGCTGCAGGCCGAAGGCATTAAAATAGTCTTACCGGCAACATATAGCTTTGGCGAAACGGTTAACGGTCTTCGCCTCGGCTACGCTTACCTGTCAGAAACACAACTGGAAGAAGGAATTAAAGCGCTTTCCCGTTTTTTGTAAAACCGGGGGCCATCAATTATATGCACCGTGTGTGCAACGCCTATTACATAGATAAATAGAACCACTGTTCCGGATTGGTACTCCATTGATGCCCCAAACAATCCGGAAACACCGTTTGCGCAACTCTTACGGCAGACATTTAGCGTCCCTGAGGCGAAATGCATTATTATAGCAGGCAGCAAATGAAGAATGCAGCTAGCCCGAAACGCCGGTTTTTATTCCTGTACCGCGCCATCAGGGTAAAACAACTCATTACCCAATCAACTGGGTAATATCCGTCCTGCACAGCTGGAAAATCAACTTTCAGCGCCCACCAGCGCTATAAATGCGCCGGTGAATGCCACCAGGTTCTCCCGTGTTATATTGTCCGTTATCTTGCCCTCCGGGTTTACCTTACTTTTAACGCCCTGTATCAACAAAGTAGTGCCGGGACTAAATGTTGCCCCTAATGTACGCATCAGCAACTGCAATTCCTCATGTCCCTTTTCTCCATTTGCCGAAGCTGTGATCAAACCAGCCGGTTTATCGGCAAAAACCGTTGTGGCAACACACCATTCAATAGCGTTCTTTAATCCGCTTGGAATACTAAATATATATTCCGGCGTACAGACTACGACTCCGTCGGCATTTTCGACTAAACTCCTGAAATGCACAATAGCGGGCGGTGTTTCTTCGACGGACAATTCGGGGTCAAAGTGCGGAAGCATTTTCAGGCCATCGAAAACATGCAAATCGAAGACCTCCTTTAGGCTATCCCCAAAGCAATCTATAATCTTCCGGTTAGAAGAGTTCTCGCTTGCACTTCCATTTATTACCAGTATTTTTTTCATTCTTATCTGTAAG
>JBEBWN010000283.1:0-5658 GCA_040392235.1 Taibaiella helva
GTTTGAAGTCTCATTTTGCTATATATCAGCGCCTCTTTAGGTTGTTTTTGCTGGATAAGGGCAATGGCTATAATGCCGGTAAGCTCGCTTTGCTTTTTCATGCCGTCTAAGCCATAGGTGATTTCATCAATACTTTGAACCATTTTAAGCGCCTCTTTGGCGGTAGACAAGGCTTTATCCGAGTAGTTGTAATTGCTCCAGGTAACCGCTTTATTATGCAAACTGGTTAGCATCAGGAAGGTATCGGAAAAGTTCCGGCCTAAATCAGCAATTTTTTCAAAATATAAAAACGCCCGCTCTTTGTTCCCTATCTGACTGTACATAGCACCTAAGGCAGCATAGGCCTGGCTCATTAAGCTGCGATTCAGTGAATCAACAGGGCCTATCGCATTTATGATCTTCAGGTATAACCGGACAGCGGTATCAAAATTCCCTGAGCTATAAAAGAGAACTGCTTTATGAATCTGTTTTTTGCCCAATAACCACTGGTGACGGGAATTCCGGCTATTAAAAAAAGGACTGGGAATGTTTTCCAGTTCGTTTCTAAATTGTGTGCTATAGTAATTCGCTCTTTCGAATTCCCGATCCCGGAAACAGCTATTAACCAGGTTGCGACATATTATGGCAGTTAATTCTGCATAGTTTTTTTCTCGTGAAGCGTTTTGCGCGTCTTCGTATCATTCTACTGCTGCCTTTTCATTTCCTTCTTTCTGCAATCGATAACATTTGTTTACCATCGAATGCAGTACCAATGTATCCGCTCGACCAAACATGATATGGTGCGTGTTATCGGACGAGAGCCTATTCTGCCGGTAAGATGTATTTTTTGCACCCTGCCTGCACCCTGCAATAGTTATAATTCCTAAAGCTAAAGAGAGTAATATTTTAGGAATACTTCGCTTTTTCATCTCCGAGTAAGTCTAATGCCCATTACGTAAAGGTAATCGATGTTGTTTTAATAAAGGAACATTATGCGACAATGCTCCGGTACAATATAAAAATACATTCTTAGTGTAACACAGTGCAAATTGCTTCTGGGCATTTTGTTCGCTTACGCTATTTTGCCGATATGAAAACTAGTACAAATAACAGGTTAGGCATTTCTTTTTTCAGGTAGATTTGTCTGAACGACAAAAAAATAAATTTTCTATGCAAGTAAAATTTTACAAGTTGCGGCAATTGTTGAAGACCGTTTTTCATTTTATTTCTTTTTTTAAGAGCAGCCTTTTTAATACTTATCCCGCAATGGAAAAAGGGCATATGCTTTTTGTATTTAAACTGTCTTTTTGTAGTATTTTCATTACACTGGCCGGAGTCGACACGCAGGTGAGGGCGCAAGCCTTCGATTGGGCGGTACACATGGGGGGGACTACTGCCGATTGTGGCGGCTCTGCCACGACACTGGATAAACTGGGCAACGTATATATAATAGGCGAATTTTCGAAGACCGTAGATTTCGATCCGGGAGCGGGTGTTTCGCAGTTAACAGCCATGGGGTCAAGAGATATATACTTGTCTAAGTATACTCATGAGGGTAAATTTCTTTGGGCCAACCGGATTTTAGGTGGATCGGCAAATGCCTATGGTCTGGTAGTCGACGCAACGGGTAAAATCAATATAGTGGGCCAGTTTACCAAGAAAGTTTATTTCAACACGAATGCGGGCCTGGACTCGTTGACAGCGGTAGGTTCGTATGCAGAAATATTTTTTGCTCAGTACAACGAGAATGGAGCGCATCTATGGACTAAACACCTGAAGGGCGATGGGCGATTGGGATCGAAAGGAGGGGGCACCAGTGGTGGCCGGGGGATAGCGGTTGATAGAACGGGGAACATTTATTTGACAGGCCACTTCTCGGGAACGGTAGACTTTGATCCCGGGCCGGGCACAGATACAATAACCTCTGTTACCAATACCACCAATAAAACAAACTTATTTATTGCGAAGTACACATCTGATGGAGCGCATATATGGGCGCGCGGCGTTGGCGGAAATAGTTATGTGCAAGGTGCTGATATAGCAATAGATACATTGGCCGATGCTAATAATATATACATTACCGGCGTAACTACCGGAACTATAGACTTTGATCCCGGTGCCGGTGTGGCTAGTTTATCCAGTGCCGGAGGTTCCGATGTGTTTGTGGCAAAGTACGATGCCCTGGGACAGTATGTATGGGCTATAGCAATGGGAGGCGGTGGCAGTGATCACGGCAAGAAGATTGCTTTGGGCAGGTCGGGCGATGTATTTATTACAGGGGAGTATACCGGTAGTGGCGATTTTGATCCCGGTCAGGGTTCGGCTATTCTTACCGGGGGAGGCCTCTACGAGGGTTTTGTTGCGAAATACGATTCCAATGCCCAATATCTTTGGGCCGGCTCTATCAGTGGCAACAGTAATGGTGCAATAGTGTATCCTAATGGATTGTCGTTAGATGGATGGGACAATTTATATGTAACGGGCACTTTTTTCCTCGATGGCGTAGATTTCGATCCGGGGCCGGATACGGCAATATTGTATCCTGCTATAGCAGACGCTTTTTTGGTTAAGTATAATACTTGCGGACAGTTTGCCTGGGCTGGAAGAATGGGGGCGCTTGCGTCGAATGCTGGTACCGATGTAGCTAATGCTTCGGATGTTGTGGTTTCGCCCCAGGGTACAGCATATGTTACTGGCGGACACCTGGGGAACGTAGATTTTGATCCTAATGCAGATACTGTTTTGCTGACTGCTACAGGGAAAAATGATGTGTTTTTGTTGGCATTGGCTTTTGTTGACACGCCCGCTACCGTTTCTTACCTTACTGTTTCCGTTTGTGCCGAGCGCTATACCTTCGAGGGAACAGAGTATACAAGCAGTGGTATATACACCAAGATACTGCCCGGGATTGCGCAGTGTGATAGTACTGTTATTCTCGATTTAACCCTAAGTGCGCCACTTGATCCGGTGATCAATGTTGATGGCTTCACGCTAGGTGTGGTGGGCACTTATACAACTTACCAATGGTTGAAGGATAATTTGCCACTACCCGGGGCTATAGAAGATTCCTATACGGTAACGGAAAATGGAGCCTACCAGGTAGTCGTTACCAACGAGGCGGGTTGTGTCGATACATCCGAAGTGTATCTTGTAGACAACTATACGGATATTGAGATTATTGCCGGTCAGCAGGAAATAATTAATATTTATCCCAACCCTTCATACGGTCAGTTATATGTACAGTCGCCTGTTCTGATAAACGTGCAGCTTATTGATGTTTCCGGCAGACTGGTAGCAGAAAAGAAAAGGACTCAAAGCACTTTCTTTAGCAACCTGTCAAAGGGCATTTACTACGTACGGATATCCGATATGGAAGGACGTGTAATAAGTTATAAAAAGATAGTTCGTTTGTAATAGATTATTTGTTAATATTCATTCATCAATTGTCTTGTTGCTTTCCGGTGGTAGCAAGACAATTGATGTGTTTCTTATATGAGCATACGTTTCTTTGCTTTGGTGATTGCGTTTTTAATGGCTACGGTGTTGCTACGGGCCCAGTATGAAAATGTATGGGTATATGGTACCCAGCGCGGCATTGATTTTAACAGCGGTACACCGGTTCCCATTAGTACTGCCATAGAAGGTTTTGGCGAAGCTAATGCTTCTGTTTGCGACGATAGAGGCAGGCTCTTGTTTTACACAGAGGGGTCGTATGTATGGGATCGGAATGGCAATGTAATGCCGGGAGCGAGCAATCTTACCGGGCTTACTTATGGTTCCATATCGGCTACCGCCAGCTCGGCCCAGGGCACAGTTATAGTACCTATGCCGGACAGTGCTCATAAGTATTATATATTTTCTATGACCTCAAATGAACTCTGGTCAAACGCAGGCCGCCTTTATTATAGCGTGGTAGATATGAATTTGAATAATGGCCTGGGTGATATTATACCCGGGCAAAAAGGTATTTTGCTCGATTCAAACTATACGGAATCGGTTACCGCTGTAGTGGGTGAACAATGCAATATATGGCTTTTAGCTATCTCGCGTAAAGGCTACCCGTTTGCCATTAATGCGTTTGAAATAGGTAGCCAGGGTATAAGCAGAAATGCTATTGCTTCGCCCATAACAGGTTTGTCGCATTCTTTAATAGCTTTATCTCCAGACAGGAGGAAGATTTTTTTGAATGCAGGCGTTTTTTATTTTGATCCTGCGACGGGAAGAGTGCTGGAGCCTTTATTGCGGCTGGAAGCGGGGGCTACATCCAGTGCCGGATGTTTTTCGCCTGATAATTCCAGGTTATATCTCAGCTCCGGGAGTCAAATATTTCAATATGACCTGAGTTTGAATGACCCGGATCTGATAGCCGCTTCCCGCATTGCAGTTGGCGCAACAGGAAATTCGAGTTACCTGAAGCTGGCGCCCGATGGCAAGATTTATTTTCATGCCGCTCCTGACAATCAGCGTTTCGCCCGTCTGGGGTGCATTAGCCGTCCCAATTTGCCGGGTGCCGCCTGCCAGTATATAGCTGAGGCGGTAACACTTAATGACCGGCGCTATACGCATGCGCTACCCAATGTTGTGCCCATAATCCGAAAAGATACCGTGTCCGGCAGCAGGACTATCTCCGGTCCATGTTTCGCACATGAAGGTAATATGACTGTCGGGGTTGAGGTAACCGATGGCTGGGGGTTCAGGTGGAATGATACTGTATCCGCTCCCAGCAGGTCTATTGATAGCCCGGGCCGTTATTGGATTACCTATTACACGCCGTCCTGTACTTTTCACGCGGATACTTTTTATGTAAGCTTTCCCAATGGTGTCTTACCTAAAATACATGTTGACACTGCTTGCAGGCAGGGTGCTAAAGGTATGGCCTATGCTTATACCTATGGGGGCGATACAGTAGTCTACAGTTATACCTGGAAAGATAGCGATGGAGGTATCGTTTCTGTATCCGATACCTTGCAGCACGCAGCATCCGGTACCTATACGCTACAGGTGCGCACTGTACATTGCGATACTATTTTATCCCTCATTATACCTGAAAGCGATTATAGAGCGTCCTTTGATACCGACAGTATTGTTTGCCAAGGTACCGAAGTGTTCTTTCGAAATACTTCCGATCCGTATTTTACGCATTTCAGCTGGTACTTTGGTGATAGCAGCCATTCGCTGTCGGCCAATCCAAGGCATACCTATACGAAGGCCGGTCATTACAGGATTACGCTTGTGGGGCAGGGAACGGTTTGTAGCGATACCGCCTTAGGTCTTATTATTGTCGATAGCATTAGCGATGTGAGCTTCAGGGCCGATAAGCCCGATATTTGTATAGGGGACCCCATCACTTTTACGCCCGATGGCGATTTCCGTACTTTGAAAATCTTGCAATGGCAACTGGGCGAGGGGCATTCTTTTGCTACTTTGGACCAAAAGATAGTGCATGCTTACGATATTGCCGGTGTACATGAAGTAGTTCTTCGCGCTCATTTCCGGGCTTGCGCCGATACCAGCTTTAGCAGAACAATCCGTGTTTATGATTTACCCGCCGTCGATTTGGGGGGAGATAGCCTGCTCTGTGTGGGACAACATCCGCTTAGGCTTAGGAATATGCAGGCTCTGCCGGCTTCCGGCTTAACCTACCTTTGGAATACGGGCGATAAAACAGCGTACATAGAC
>JBEBWN010000284.1:0-5646 GCA_040392235.1 Taibaiella helva
GATATCGATCGTATCAGCAACGGTACACCTAACCAGCTTTGTACCTGGATGTATGCGGAAGCTTTCAGCGGTCCTGAAGCAAATCCTCAAAGAATCGCAGCAACTGATCGGTATGTAAACTTCTATCCTTTCTGGAAAAAAGAATGTCCTACTGCTACAGTTGACAATGCAGACTATACATTGAGGAAGCAAATCAACCTGAATACAGGTATGATCCGCTACAATAATGCTAACTGGACTACTCTTGATGCTAACCTGACAGCTTTAGGTGCTGCATGGACTTACGCAAGGGATTCAGCAAGCGTTGATATGAGCTTTACTTACCCTGCACCTACAGGTTATAACCCAACTGCTGCAAGCATTGGTGGTTTAACTTTGCTTACTGCAGTTGGTGAAAAGCAAAACAGTATCAATCATATTGTTAATGCGAGCAACTTAGGTGGTACTACAGGTAACTATTATACCACTTATAACCAGCGGACTAAAGCCCCCAACTTTAACGCTTATATCGATCAGTGGAGCAGAACAACTGCAAGCAATACCATTTCAAAAACAACTCCTACTCCTGGATCTGTTACTGATAACACAAATCCAATGGCGGCAGTTAGCTTCTACAATACCTGGATTTCGTTGAACAACGCGGGTGCTCATAACGATGAGACTAACGGCATGGGACACGGTATCGGAAGCGGTCCAATCAATGACTACGGTAATAATTCAGCGGATGGTGGTGCTTACGATTTAACGCCTCCTACTTATACTTTTGACCACTGGACTCATATCAATGGTAAAGTACAGTACACAAATACCAGCGCTACTTATGGTACAGTTACTGTTCCTGCACCTGCTGTAGATGCTACTTATCCTTGGGGTGGTATAGTAATACGTAACGGTATTATCTATGTAAACTACTTCATCGGTAATGGTGGTTCTGTAATCAGAAGTTCTACAGTATTCAGCGGCGATAACAGGTTTATCCGCTACTATGGCAGCTGCACTGCAACTTCACAAACTTCTGATGGAAATATCTCTGGAGAAGGAAGGCCTAACCTGTATACTGTTAATGCTCCTGGTGTTCTTTCTCAGGTTTGTCCTAATAAAACTGCCTGTGACTACCTGTATAGCTACGGTTTCTTAATGCCAAAAGGTTACAGAGGTTCTGCAAGCAATCTTTGGAACTGGGATAACAATAGCTACACACAAGGTCCTTGGCCTTCTAATCAGAACATTACCTGCCAGGGTGCTTACTACGAAGGATTCTTTATTCCTCAGGCTGATCCAATCAAAGATCATACTTTGATCAGATTGAAAATTCAGACCCAGCCTTCAAGCCGCCACACTGGCATCCAGGCTGTGAAGTAAGGAATTCGAATTCGAATAGGAATATATTATTTAAGACCGGATGTTTTATCCGGTCTTTTTTTCTTTTTTCAGGTTTCAGTATTATTGTACTGTGTAATTAATAGTTCTGCAATTTGGCGAGGCCTTCAGAGTTAAAGGAGAGACCTTAACCTGCGTTGCTTGATTCTTGTTGTAGAATTTATAAGGTGACAGGACACTAAGTTTGAACTTTTAAATGGATTTATATGTTTATATCTGCAATGAAATTACTATTCCTTTTTTTTTCGGGGGGGCTGTTGGTAATGGTAGGAATGGGTTGTAATGGCGGGGGAGGCGGAGAGTTTTCTTCCTTCGCACAAGCTTACAATCGTGCGTCTGATGGTAGTACTGTGGATTCTTCTGCTATGCAGTGGGAAGCAACTTTTAAAGATCTTGGAACTGTTAAGAAGGGGGGAGAAGTCGATATAAAATTTTCCTTTACAAATACCGGGGAGCATCCAATAGTGATAGATTCGGCCTTTGTTAATTGCGGATGCACTTTGATAAGTATTCCGGAAGCGCCGGTTATGCCAGGGAAGGAAAGCTATATTGTGGCACGCTACGTTACCCGGGAGCAGCCGACAGGAGCTTTTTTGATAAGAAACATCTATTTGCGGGCAAATACTATCGGTTCTCCCTATCATACACTGGGCTTTAAAGTGATGTTGAAAGAGAATTGAAATTGTTAAACGATTAGGATTTCGCTATTGGCCCCGGCTGAATTTTATTGCCAGCACAGGAGCGTTAAAAATTAAGAATTTGTTTGCGTTTCTGACGGCGGGGAATAATACAATTGTATTACTTTCGCAACACCATTTTAAGTACTAATTATAATACAAATATGAGGAAGTTAAGTTTCTTTTTTTTGCTGGCAATAGCCGGAACCGTTTATTCGTGTAAGAGCGAAGACAAGAAGACCGAGGAGCCGATTGCGGTCGACCAGGAAAGTATCGATGCTATCCAGGAAATGTTGAATCATGATGCCGGACGACCTACGGAGTGGACAAAATCAGATTCAATTATTTTTCAGTCCTACGAAGAAGATAAGACAACTATATCTACTGCCGAGTATATGAAAGATACAACGGTTAGTACGATTATGAAGAATCTTTATATCAATGAAGCGCGCGAGAAGATGGCAGTAGTATTTGCAATGAGGTCGAAGGGCAAAATGGGCGAGGCTTTGCTGCAAAAAGAAGGCAGCGACTCTATAAGGTTACCACAAACTAAAGCTTTAGGTGTTGCGGATGCAGAGTTTAGCAACGGAAGTACTACATTAACCACTAACGGTAACGTATTGACGGTAAAAACAAAGACGGGTACAGAAATTTTTAAAAGAATTGAATAAGAATGAAAAAATCAATTATTTATTTTTCTTCCGTGGTGGTGATGGTTTCTGCTTTATTGGCTGCCTGTAAGAAGGCGGAGAAGCAGGAGAATTTGCTCCTGGGAGCCTGGGACCTGATTATGTGGCAGAATATGCAGGAAGAAGGGGCGAAAATGGTTTTTTTGCCCGACAGTACCGTATATTTTTACTTGAATTATACAACGGAGATCGGAAAGTATAGTGTTAATAAGGACACGTTGAGAGTAAGAAGAATTGGAGGTAGCAGAAACTATTTGAGTACCTGCGAGTATTGGCGCATAAATAAATTGGATACCGTGTTCGTAAATATAATCGGCTCCGACGGCAACTATGTTACCGCCTTTAAAAAGGAGAAATTTTACGGTAAGCAAAAGCAGGACACCACATTTATCGACTTGTAAAAAATTTCTTGAATTGAATGGAAACCGTTTCAAACCCTGGAGCGGTTTTTTTATGCTATCGTGGATTTATGATTGGATTGTATAGAAATCGCTAAATAGATGAAATTGAGGATGAGGCAGGAAAAGGACAGATAGTTTTACCGGCATTATAAAAATAAAATGGATGTCTTATAATAAGAGACTGGTATATTCGGGTGCATTTTTGCTGGGCGTGCTAATGGTTGCTTACGCTAATCATTACAACAACGAATTTCATTTCGATGATACGCATACGGTTGTCAATAATATTTTCATTCGCACCCTGGGTAATATTTCCCGGTTTTTTGTGGATCCCTCGATGTTTAGCGTCGACCCTCACCACCAGGCCCTCCGTCCGTTGGTAACCGCCAGCCTGGCTATCGACTACCAGATTGGGGGAGGGCTCCATCCCTGGGCATTTCACTTATCTACCTTTTTATGGCATATTGGGCTGTGCGTTATGCTGTTTTTCTTGTATCGGAACTTGCTTTCAAAAACCGTTAAACACAAATGGATATCCTATATAGCGCTTATAGGTGCGGGTTGGTTTGGCAATCATGTGGTAGCGGCTGAAACGATTAACTATATAATCGCCCGGTCAGATGTCTTGTCCACTTTTATGATTGTGGCCTCTCTTTTGATTTTCATAATCTGGCCGAAAAGGAGAAAATACCTCCTATACATGCTGCCGGCTATCGTTGGCATTTTTGCAAAAGAAACTGTTCCGGTTTTACCGGTACTGCTTTTCTTTTATATTGTTTTCTTTGAGAAAGATTGGTCGATCCGTGATCTGTTTGCAAGGAAGAATTCAGGAGCAGTTGGTCGGATTTTTCTACAGTTGACACCTATTACGGTTGTGATCGGCTTTGTACAGTGGCGGGTGCTTTCAGCCTCTGTTGGTAGCTCGATTTCTGCTCATATTCCTCATTCTCTGGGGCACTATCTTCTTACCCAACCATATGTATGGTTTCGTTATTTTCGCGCCTTTTTCCTTCCCTACGATTTAAGTGCCGATTCGGATATGCAGGTGCTAAAAGGATTTTCTGATCCTTTGGTATACATAGGCTTGCTTTTCTTGACGCTGTTGGTACTGGCTATTTTTAAAACCTCCCGGAACACCTATACACGTCCTATTGCGTTTGGGCTTATTTGGTTTGCTGTGGCCTTATTACCAACTTCACTGATACCACTTGCAGACGTAGCGAGAGATCAGCGGATGTACTTTGCCTTTGTTGGATTAACACTCAGCGTTGTAGCTGCGCTCGGTCTGTTGGCTATAAAGAAGCAGCATTACTTTCAAAGCGTAAACCGTCAGAAATGGTTGCTGGCAGTAGTGTTTTTAATTATTACGGCGAATGCGTTTGGCGTGTACCAGCGAAATAAGGTATGGCGTACCGAAGAATCGTTGTGGAAGGATGTTACTGAGAAAAGCCCGGGGAATGCAAGAGGGTGGTCGGCATACGGCTGGGCCCTGATGAGCAGTTACGATTTTGATGCCGCGATAGAAGCGCACAAGAAGGCAGTTGCCATTGATCCGGGATACGGTGTAGCATTTTCGAATTTGGGCGTGGCGTATGCCGCTTTGGGCGATAGTGCAGCAGCTGTACAAAATTTTACAAAAGCGATTTCTTTGTACCCGGGCGAATATAGTTGCTATGTTGATTTTGCACGGTACTACCTCGAAAGGAACGATTTTTTAAGGGCTAAAGACCTTACTGAAAAGGCGTTGTCACTCAATTCCCGCTCCTATTTGGCGAGAGACCTTGCAATGGGTGTTTACCAGGGATTGGGAATGTGGCAGGAACTCGAACGTCTGGCGCTGTCTACTTTAGACATGCTGCCCGGAGATGCTAAAACGCTCCAATACTTACGCGCGGCCAAAGAAAGGAGAACCCTCGTGGCTCATGTATATACCTATAACCTGAATTCTTCTTCTGTTGAAGGCTTACTTGCCCTCAGCCTAAAACAATACAACGAAGAAAGCTATGAAGATTGTATTAAAACCTGCAACCGGCTTTTGAAGCTGGATCCCACTAATGCAGATGCCTATAACAATATTTGCTCCGCTTACAATATGCTGAAGCAATGGGAGCAGGCAAAAGCAGCCTGTACTAAGGCGCTGGAGCTAAACCCCCAACACCCCAATGCCGGTTCTAATTTAAAATGGGCAACCGATCGTGGTGGGGGGCAATAGAGTAGCCTGCCGAAGGCGCAAGGCAGAAAGCCTAAGGCTAAAAGCTTAAAGCGCAAGGCCGCCTTTGTTGTGTGTTGCGTGCTGGCCCGCGGAGAGCAGAAACACTAACAAAATTCTCGATTTCCGAGTTGAGAATTACGATTTGCGGGATTCCGATTGCCGGTCGGCTATGGTCCACTGGCCATCGGCTGTCTATAGACTTAATCCACTATACTCTGCCAGGTTCTTAAAAAAAGCCAGTTTTTGCCTCCACGCCCGGCGGGGCGCGTAACTGCAACTGCGCTGAT
>JBEBWN010000285.1:0-5617 GCA_040392235.1 Taibaiella helva
AATACCCTATCTTGCATCACTTTTTAAAAATAAAACTTGAGGTATGAAAAAATCTACGAAATTATTCCTGGCCTTTGCTGCCATGACGACAATTGGTTTCAGCGCATCTGCACAAAAATCAACTGACCTGGAAATTAAAATGACGGCTCCTACAAACAATTCCACTTACCAGTATGGAGATACTGTCTTTTTGAGTTTTGATGTAACTAATAATGGTGATGACGCTCTTGCTGCAACAGATACGTTATGGGTTGGTCTTGTTGGAGACCAGAAGGTGTTTCCTATGCAACATTCAGGCATTGCCAAAGGTGTAACATTTGCTTTTGAGAAAGCGTTGCAATTGGTAAATCAGCAAACTGAGGATCTTACAGCGGATCTTTGTTTGAGATTGTATAACCAAAGCGACATTACGCGCAACGGTGAGCCAATAGATGTTACATATAATGATGATGACACTACTAACAATGTTAGTTGTGTAACGAATGTAACTTTGAAAGCGAAAACTGCGTCTATCAACGACATCGCTCAAAAAGAAGAACTGGGTATCTATCCTAACCCTGCAACTTCCGTGATCAACATGGATATGAATTTGACAAAATCAGAAAATGTTGTAGCTACTGTTAGAGATATCGCTGGAAGAGAGGTATTGCGTCAGGATTTCGGTCGTGTACAAGCGGGCAATACTGCTCCGTTTACTGTAAGCGTGAGTGCATTGAATCCTGGTCTTTACTTTGTTGAACTGAATGCTGGTGAGCGCAAAGCTATCGGTAAAGTAACCGTAAAATAATAAGTAGGAACCCCGGTTTCTATAGTTATAAAAGGGCGCTGGTATCTTTACCGGCGCCCTTTTTATTATTAATCTGCCCGTTTCCAATTTGATCTGTTGACGTAAAGGGCAAACATTTGGAAAGAAATACCACATTAATCAAAACCTTGTCTTATTTTTATGCTGCTTTTTGACTCCGGTAGTTGCGATATATATGCAGGCAACCCTTAGGCTTTTGGTTTGTTGTAAACAGAAACAAAACCTCCAACACAGTAAAAAATCAGACACATATGAAGCAGATTTCCACTTTACTTCTTGCCGTTACGCTGGGTGGTATTTTACTCCCTGCTTGCGTATCTAATAAAAAGTTTAAAGAATCGCAGGCCTCGTTGGCCGGCATGCGCAAACGCAATAGCGAACTGAACGATGATTTACAAAACGCCCGTAATCGCCTGATGCTGATGGAAGAAGCTAATGCTTCTGCTGCAGATCAACTGGATGAGAAGGACCGCCGGCTTAGCCAGAATGAAAAGCAGATGGCCGAGCAGCAGGAGCGCCTGCGTCAACTACAGGAGTTGATCGATAAGCAAAAAGCACAAACGGAGCTGTTGCGGCAAAAAATGGCCAATGCCTTGGGTAACTTTAGTCCCGATCAACTTTCCGTTTTCACTAAGAACGGGAAAGTATATGTCAGCTTGTCCGAGAAATTATTATTTCCCTCCGGTAGCGCTGTAGTAAATGCCGAAGGAAAAGAAGCCCTGCAGCAGGTAGCACAGGCCCTGAACGAGAACACCGACATCAATATCAATATAGAAGGGCATACCGACTCTGTACCGATACGACTCCGATTCGAAGATAACTGGGCGCTGAGCGTGGCCCGCTCTACGGCTATCGTCCGGCTACTGACTCATAGCTACAACATTGATCCTACCCGCATTACGGCCAGCGGCCGCAGTCAGTATGAACCCATAGCTGATAATGCTACCGCCGAAGGCCGCAGTCGTAACCGCCGCACGGAAATTATCCTGGCGCCAAAGCTGGATCAACTTATGGAGCTGATCGAGGGCGCGCAAACAAAGTAAAATAATTCCGGCACATTGTTTGCTTGTGGAGATCATATCAAACGGTTCCACATACTTATATCTTATTGAATTTTTGAAAATTATTAAAGCATGAAAAGAACGATCACAACGCTTACGATTCTATTATTAACCTTGGTGGCGGTAGCGCAAAAAAAAGTAAATATTACCGGCATCATTTCCGAACCTATTGATAGTAAGGTGATCGTAGTGAATGCCAGCAGTACCGATGTTGTGGCTGAACCCAAGCAGGAGCAGCTGAAGTTGGACAGCAACGGCCGCTTTAAGGTCGAGGTGCCGGTAAAGGAAAAATACAATTGGATTATTGTTGTTCATGGCAATAAGCGCATTGATTTTATGGCTGAGGCGGGTAGCCAGCTAACCTTGCATGCGGTAGGGGCCCAGTTCGACACGGCGGCCCGTTTTTCCGGTAAGGGGAGCGAAATCCCCACATTTTTTGTACGCTATATCCGCGAACGCGGCGGAATTATGGCCTTTTTGCGTAAAGCGCAAGATATGGCCGCGCTTGAGCCTCTCGCTTACGAGCAGGCTATGGATTCTCTTTTGAAAGCGGAAGAGCAGTTTGCAGAACAACAATCTGCCGGCCTGCCAAAAACTTTTCTGCCTTATTGGAAGGAAAACATCCGTTTTGCTGCCTATGACGCGCTGCTGAATTATCCGGCTATCCATGAAATGATCAAACAGCGCTCCAACAACATACAGCAGGTGCCCCTGGAACATTTTTCACAGGTAAAAAACGTGCCTATGGTTATGGGCGACCAGTACCTTAGTCAGAATTTTTACCAGAGTTATGCCACCAATTACTATACGGCTCAGCTTAGCGCGCAGGGCTATTCCAATAATATTGCCTACAATCCGTCTACGCAAACCGAAGACCGGAGCCAGGCTTTCCGCCAGACCGACAGTGTATTGCAGATTCTGTATACCAAGGCCCCACCGAAGACGGCAGAGCTGGTAGCAGGACGTATATTGGCAGCGGGGGCCAAATCATGGAAATTGGAAGAGTTGGAACAGCGTGTAGCGGGATATAAAAAGCGCTATCCCAAAGGCAATGGCGTTAAAACGCTGGAACATATAATTTATGAAGCTAAGAAGTTTAGTCCTGGTCAGCCGGCTGTCGACTTTACCTTTACCACTTTGGATGGCAAGGAAATGAAGCTTTCAGACCTTAAAGGGAAAGTAGTGTATATGGATTTTTGGGCCAGTTGGTGCGGTCCCTGCAAAGGGGAGATGCCCCATGCCAAAAAGATCAAAGAACATTTCCAGGATAAAGACGTGGTATTTCTATACGTATCTATAGATGATAAAGAGGATGCCTGGAAACGAGGGATCGAGGCCATGTCTATAAGTGGCGTTCATACCCGTACACCGGGTTGGGGTGGCCCCATCGCCCAATTATATAAAATCAGAAGTGTGCCGGCGTATTTCCTTATTGACAAAAAAGGCAACTTCGCTCTGGATCATACACCACGTCCCAGCCAGTCGGCCGATCTCATAAAAGAAATTGAGCATTTACTGCAATAAGGCATGCCTTATTTTGGTCCTGTTAAAATTGTATTTTTTGATTAATCTGTTTATCTTGCCGCTATTAATGGTATAATTGGGGCATGCTCTAAAAAATGTGCCGGAGGTCTTTGGCGCCCTTACCGGTACATTTAAAGAAAAAGTCTGCTCATAATATACAAGCAAAGCAGATTTTTTTTACTTTCAACGCTCAAATTTTTGTTCTATCATGCGGAAATCATTACAAGGTATAGTTTTTGCCGGTTTAATGACAGTAGGGTTTACAACAATATCTGCACCTGCAGGTGCACAACATAAATACGATTTTGGTAATCCCGATATCCCATATATTGAGCAAAGGGGCTTTTCTTTAGGCTGTACACTGGGGCAGACCGATCTTTGGGGTGATGTCGGCACGAAATCTGTGCTGGATCATTATATGAATCCGGGGTATACGGGCGATGTATTTGGTAATATGCGTTTTATGGGAAGCCTTTTTTTACGGTACACCCATGTGCCGGGTATATCCTTCCGCTGGGGCGTTGGTTTCGGTTCGTTGTATGCAACCGACCGCTGGAACGAAGACAAAGCGATGAAGGCAAAGTTTATTGCAGACGATTCTTACCAAAGGTATCTGCGCAACCTGGACGCTAAGACAAATATCTGGGAAAGCAGCCTTATATTCGAATTCAGCCCTTTCCGGGTAAGCAATTGGGAATTTGGAAGTCTGACAAAATCCAGAATTCAACCCTACCTATTACTGGGAGTGGCCGGCTTTTATTTTAATCCCAAAGGTACCAATGTAAACCTGGAGACCGGTATAGAAAAAGAGATCCGTCTGCAACCCCTGCGTACGGAAGGACAAAATTTCACTTCTCCTTCGAGTGTCTTTCCTAAAACATATAGCTTATTTTCCTATGCCGGCGTGGGCGGTATCGGCTTAAAGTTTGATATTGGTAAAGCCCTGTGCCTCGGCTTGGAGTACCAATTGCGCTATACTTTTACCGACTACCTGGACGATGTAAGCGGAACCTATATCGATCCTCTGGATCATGAGGTTGCTTTCCTGGGCCAATCGGGCAAGGCGGCTATGGCCCAAAAGATGGCGGACCGCTCTAATGAAATTATTCCCGGGTATAAACATACTCCCGGATCTTTCCGTGGCGATCCCAACAATAAGGATATGTATTCATCCGTATCCATTATGTTCTTTTGGAAAATCAACAAGCGTGCCAGTCCCTGGTGGAGTACTTACTAATTCCTGGATTATATAATAAATACAGAAACCTGTATGTATGCCCGCCAAAAAACGCTGTAAAGAAGAAACAGCGTTTTTTTAATTATGTCTTTTACTGAAAAAATGAAATGGATCCGGTCGCTGACGCGAACGGAGATAACAAATCTGAAAATATGTTCGGTTATTTAGAAGGCAAACTGGTAGACCTTAACCCCACCAAAACCTATCTGGATGTCAATGGAGTGGGTTACGAATTGCAACTTACCTTATCAACATACGAAGCTATTCTTAATAAAGAGCGCTGCAGGTTATATACACACCTGCAAGTGCGCGAAGATGCCTGGGTACTATACGGGTTTGCTACCGAAAAGGAAAGAGCATCATTTCAACGACTGCTGTCCGTTTCGGGGGTAGGCGCAGCCACGGCCCGTATTATGCTATCTTCCCTTTCGGCAGACGAACTGAATGCCTTGATCCGGGATGGAGACAGTAAGGCTCTTGAAAAAATAAAAGGCATCGGCGCCAAAACAGCACAACGTATTATACTGGAGTTAAAAGGAAAACTACCGGAGGCTACCACAGTAGAATTTAATATTATACAACACAATACTATGGAGCTTGACGCGTTAAATGCTTTACTAGGCCTCGGAATTGGCAAGCCGACGGCCGAATCGGCAGTTAAGAAGGCGAAATTGCTGATGGCGGATGGTAATACAACAGTTGAAGAGCTGATCAAGTCAGCGCTCAAAAATTTATAATAGTATAAAGCTTTTATTTTACGATCTTGCTCCTTTTTAAGCTTTGCAACAGGATGTAGAAAGAATAGGAATATAAAAGACAGGAAAAGAAATCAAACGTTAAGAAAAGCATATGATAAGGCAGGAAAATGACAGCAATAAGAAGAATATCAATATCTTATTATTTTTACGATCCGCTTTTTAACCCCGGTAGGGTATTCATGCCCGGCAGAATGTTTAACACGGCGTACTTAGATCAGCATTGACACCGAAA
>JBEBWN010000286.1:0-5595 GCA_040392235.1 Taibaiella helva
TTTTGCCCTGCATTAAATTGGAGAATTTCTACAGTTATTATGTTGAAATTCAATTTGATATAAGTTGATCAGCAAACCCTAATTACTTTTACTACCAGCTACTGACGTCCATCGACACACTTCCACTCTAAGAGGTACAAACCGCGGGGCAAATTCCGGGCAGTCAGATGGTTTACGTTGCGCTTTCGAATGCAGGGAAAAGCCGGATTGCTTTGGGGCAAATCCGGCTTTCGATACAAGTTATTGCACAGGGCTCATACTTGTTAAATATGCTTCACTATTTTTTCTGTTTTGATCAGGACGCCATTTTGGTCCCTTATCTGGAGCAGGTAAACTCCGTCTGCTACATTTCTCAGTGGTACAATATGAGCATCTTTTTGCTCTTGAATTACTCTTCCTGTTATATCCGTAAATATGGCATTTACCGAAATAGGCGATTGTATACGAACAAAGTCTTTGGCAGGATTAGGATAAACTTTTGTCTGTTGAATGATAGTGTTTATATCATTTATCCCCGTATAGTTTGTAACCTGGTAAATTTCTGAAGTATCGGTGCAACCATATTCATTTGTTACTAAGACCTGGTAGTTGCCGTTTTCCTTTATCATGTAGATGCTGTCTATAGCTCCCTGAACAGGCTGTCCATCTTTGAGCCATTGATAAGCGAAATAGGGGTCTGTTACCCGCAAAATATAATTGTCGTCTATATTAATAACGGGTTGGGCTATAGGAATGATGGTCAGATTTAGTGTAACAGTACTATCACAACCGGAAATATTGGGAAATACAGCTGTGTAAGTGCCGCTATTGTTGTACATGCTATCTTTTAATGTATAGCTTTTGCCACAGGTTAAGGAGACTTCCTGGTAAGAAGAAGAGGTGTCGGTACAAGCAAACTTCACTACACAGGCATTAGTAACCCCCTCGCAAGTAAGAACTCCCCCTGAACCACCTGGATTGAAATCGGCTGTATTATTTGCTTTATCGTACATGCTATAACTTCCGCCTACAAGAACATTTCCGTTGATATCGACAGCTACGCTATAACCCATATCTGAGTTACGACCTCCCATACCCTTAACCCAGAAAAAGTTGCCGTCAACACTATATTTGGCGGAGAATATATCTTGTGTTCCTACAGTAGTCAATTTGCCTCCACTGCCTCCAGGATTGAAATCGGCTGTGTCCCTAAAGTTGCCCGTTATATAAACATTGTTGGCTCCGTCTAAGGCTATGCCCATGGGACTTGAGGATTTATTACCCATACTTTTGGCCCAAAGGTAGTTACCTTCATTATCATATTTTGCTATAAATGTCATGCCTGAGACAGTCAGAGTTCCGCCAATACCGCCTGGATTAAAGTCGGCTGTGGCGGAGCCAACGGTTCCTGTTATATACACCTTATTAGCTGCATCTACAGCCACGCTATAGCCAACCTCGTTGTCATTACCTCCCATATTTTTTGCCCATTGATAATTACCATCTTTGTCGTACTTCGCTAAAAATACGTCCGATCCTCCTATATTGTTCAAAATACCTCCGGTGTTGCCAGAATTAAAATTGGCTGTAGTAGAGTACATAGCTCCTGTTACATATACATTGTTGTTGTCATCTGCAGCAACACTATAACTATAATCGTTATCACTTCCCCCCATACTTTTCGCCCATTGGTAATTACCATCCTTATCGTACTTGGCTACAAAGGCATCGCTGCCGCCTGCATTGTTCACGATTCCGCCAGTACCACCGGGATTAAAATCTGCAGAACCGGAGTTGAGTATTCCTATATATCCTGTCACATACACGTTGTCGCTATTATCCACGGTTACCCCGAAAGCATAATCAAAATCACTTCCTCCCATACTTTTCCCCCATTGGTAGTTACCATCTTTATCGTACTTGGCTAAAAATCCGTCGTAGCCACCGGCATTGGTTAGCATTCCTCCATTACCACCCGGGTTGAAATCGGGTATTCCCGAGAAATATCCTGTTATATAAACGTTGCTGTGAGCATCCAGCGCGATGCCCATACTTTTATCATAGCCGGTGCCACCCATACGTTTTGCCCAAAGAAACTTTCCAGTCGCATCATATTTAGATAAAAACACATCATCGGTAGCCCGAGTACCCATTTTATACAGTATTCCGCCGCTGCCTCCGCGATTAAAATCTGCCGTGTCCGATTGAAAATACCCGGTTACATATACATTGCCGTCTTTATCCACGGCTACGCCCCGGGAATAATCGGCATAACTGCCGCCCATACCTTTAACCCATTCAAAAGATTGAGCATTTGCTGTTAGGATACTTATAATAAGACAAAGAGCTGGTAATAATATTGCCTTTATGGATGTCTTGAGCTGCATTTCATGCTGCCGCGATATTTTTGTGTAATGCTTGTGGTACATAGATTTTTATTTTTAAATAACGCTTACTCTTTAGAGGATTTTCAGCTAAGTCCTACTGTTCGCGATCAGATTCAGGACAAATTTATTTCTTCCATTCTGTATTTTCCTTTTCGGAATTTACAGTTTCTTTCAAATGAACATGTTAAAGCGGGACGAATGCATAGCCGTATTTTGTGAAATGTTATTTTTGTACGGAAGGAATATGAAGAAATGTGTTTTTATGCGCGTTGCTATGTTTTGGTTAGGCATGGTCTTTTCTGTCGGTGCTTTCGCCCAGGAATTACCCCGGCAATTGTTTACCTTTTGGACACCGGCGGACACGGCACAGGTTATCCGTTTGGTGAATAAGGGGCACCAGGTAATGTTCCGCAACCTGGATAGCGCATTGCCCTATTTTTATAAGGCTGTGGAGATCAGTCATAATAAAGGTTTTGATAATGGTGCAGGCTATGCTTTAAGTTATGTTGGGTATGTTCAGGCCAGCAAGGGTAATTTGCCCGCCGCTTACCAGGCCTACCAGGAAGCGCTTGGGTATTGCAAACATCCGCAGACCTTGCCGATTGCGCTACCCAGTGTGTATATCAATATGGCTGTTACTTATAAAAGTGTGGGCCGGTATGAGCTGGCCAACCGCTATTACTATAAAGCGCTCCGGTATTTAGAAGAAAGAATGCCGGGTAACCCGAATATCCTGGTCATTTACAATAATCTGGCCAATGTGCATGCGGCACTGAACCAATTTAGCCGGGCAATGGCTTATGCTAAAAAAGCTGAAATGCTATCCCGGCAACAGCATAATAAGAATACCGAGGTTTCGTCTTTGGCTAACATAGGTACCTTGTACTTGCAGATGAATATGCCAGACAGTGCTTTAAGCTGTCTGCTTGATGCTCTTGCCATAGCCCGTGACATAGGGCATGTTGATAAAGAACAGTTTGTGCTGACCAATATCGGAGCCTTATATAAAGAAACCGGACAGCCGGCAAAAGCGATTACCTATTACCGGAAAGCCATGCAGCTGAATCAGGAAACACATCCTTTGTATAATAGTATCTTGCCCGCTTATGCCCTGGGAGAAGCATTTTTGCAAACCGGGCAATATGCAGAAGCGGAGCGTGTGTTGCGCAAGGCTGTTGCCCAATCGGAACAATCGGGCGTTGTTACGGGGAGGCATACCGCCTATAAAACTTTATCAACCGTCTACGAAAAAAAAGGAGATCCGGATAAAGCGCTATTGTTCTTCAAAAAATACGAACGGCTTAATGACAGTCTTACCGGTATAGCGAAAGCGACTGCCATTAATGAAGCGGAAACACGCTACCAGGTTGAGCAAAAAGATAAGCTCCTGGCTGAAAATAGCCTTAAGCTTTTGCGGCAACAACATATGCTGAATCGTAATAAGATGCAGACCACGATTGGAATTATTGCCGTCGGCCTGCTGGTAATTATTGTTGGCGTTATTTTTTATTACAGAAGTAAGATGGAACGGCGTAGCCGGCATATGACCTATTGGAAAGCTATTATAGACGGGGAGGAAAAAGAGCGGGACCGGGTGGCCCGCGAGCTGCACGATGGGATCGGGGGAATGCTTACCGTAATGCAGCTTAATATTGCGGCCCTGATGGACCATGAAGATATACGGCCAACGGAGTTGAGCGGCCTGGCCTTTTTGGCATCGCATATAGGAGAGGAAGTGCATAAAACGGCGCGCAATCTGACCCCGCATATTTTGCAGCATCATAATTTGTACCAGGCATTAATACACTATTGTGAGCAGTTTGAGCAAAACAGCCACCTGCGTATCCGGTTGCAATTTATGGGTGCAACAGACCGGATGAATAAATCCCTGGAACTGGTCCTGTTCCGCATTATACAGGAACTGATCCAGAATATTTACAAGCATGCGAATGCCAGTACGGCTATTATACAGTTACGGGCCGATGACCGGACCTTGTACCTGTCTGCCGAGGATGATGGCTGTGGCTTTGATACCGGCGGTTTGTCCGGGGGGCTGGGACTGCAACATATACAGAACCGGATAGAGGCCCTGAACGGATTTTGCTCGATCGAATCGGCGCCGGGTAAAGGGACCTCGGTTTTTATTGAAATTAATCAGAATAATATTCCGGAATAAAAGAATAACTATGCAACAGATAAGGGTAGCTATTGTAGACGACCATCCTATGATCATGGACGGCTTGAGACTGATACTTTCCAAACACCGGCACATTCTTCTGGAAAATGCTTATAGCAATACCGCGGATCTTCTGGAGGGACTACAACAAAGTCAACCGGATGTGTTGCTGCTGGATATTCAATTTTCAGATACTACAGGCGACCAGTTATTGCCACTGTTATTGAAGCGTTATCCCCTTATGCGTATACTGGTGCTTACGGGTATTGATAGCGCATTGTACATCTATAATATGCTGCGGGAAGGAGCATCGGGATATGTTTTGAAAAATTCTGCTTCCGGCGAAATCGTTACCGCTATCGAAACAGTGAACAGGGGAGCAGTTTACCTGGAAGAAACATTGAAGGAAAAGGTAGAGCTGTTTAAGGATAAAATCAAGTATAAAGAGGCGCTGAAGCCGACGCTCAGTCCTAAAGAGATGGAAATACTTAAATATACTCTTCAGGGATACACCCTGAAGCAAATGTCTGAGATGATGTTTTTAGGCCGCCGGACAGTGGAATACTACCGTTCGAATTTATTTGTAAAGCTGAATGTGAAGAATATGGCGGAGTTGATCCGCAAGGCGGTTGAAACCGGCATAGCAGATTGAATATATAGGGTCTGCTGTTAAACTCAATTGGGTGCGTCCCCCAATGTAGTTAAAGTATCCGCTATACGAGGTTAGATGATGAGAAAAGATCCCAATGCGCCTTAACTAAGCCTGTATTCTTACCTGTTCATAACCGCGGATGAAATCCGCGGCAAAGAGATCGTTGGACACAAGCCCTTCCTTGAACAGCTCACAAATGGAAAAAGTGTACCGTTCTTGTGGATGCATTCCCTGAAGATGTGTAGGGCGTTTGTAGGGGAATGGGCAGTGTTCCTATGTTTTGGATTTCGGTGTTTTCAAGGGAGGTTGCTGCCCTAATGGTCAATCTGGCGGTAATGGAACTGTCACTTTTTGGCTTGGCCCCAAACATTAGGCTAGATATCTCCGCTTCGGTCGATATC
>JBEBWN010000287.1:0-5565 GCA_040392235.1 Taibaiella helva
TCTACAGTTATTATGTTGAAATTCAATTGGATATAAGTTAATCAGCAAGCCCTAAGTAACCCCGGCGATCAATGGCGCGGAGAGTTGATTGGTAAGGTATTCTTTGTAGTTTATCAGGGCACCATTAGCTGATTCCACATAGGCTCCGACAAAGCCATTGCCGCGATATGCGCTTATATGGCTGGAAATATTAAAACCACAGCTGTCATTAAAATAGTCCGATGTTCCCCCGATTGGTTTAGACCAATTGGTCGCTTTAAGGGTGTAACTGATATTCACCTGCTGTGTGGGGCAGGTAGAAAGCAATTCAAAATCGAGGTTGGAAATATTCTGTGCCTGGGCAAGAGGACCGGCAAAGAGTATAGCCAGGAGCTCCACACTGCGTTTTAGTTTACGTATTGTTTTATACATATTTGATGAGTGGTTAATGAATAGTCGGTTTTATATTATAGTAGAATAAGCGAAAAATGTTTTATAATGAAAATATGTAGTGTAGTTCGAGGTGGCTTATTGAGTATTTCCTATATAAGGTAGCCATTTTTATATCCCTGTGTACTTGGCCCGGATGAGCGATAATCAGGATAGAGTTCCGGATAATGACGCGGTACAATGCACAAAAAATTATATTATAATGCAAGACCAGGGGATTTATAGCTTTCATTGTTACCGCCTTTCGGCGGGCGCATTTTTGCCTGGCTAGGGAGCGACATTATCGCATGGAGGCTATTGTGGTTTTACGATATTCCGGTCGCCTGTTGGTAACGAAGGTGTTGCCGCGGCCGTCCCTAATCCGGCCGGAGGCTAACAGCATAATTATACTCCTTGTCATAACCGGCGGATGCAGGTGTAAGGTGGGTCTTTTTACAAGTCGGTAGCCTAATAAAGGAGTTTTGTGCGTCTGCGCTAAGTGTATACACCTAGTTTTTAAAATAGGGGTTTCCCTCGACTTTAGAAAAGGAGCGTTTGGCTAATTTTGATATTCATTCTAAACGATCTGATGCGAAAATATTTATTCCTGCTGCTTGTATGTACCGTTGCAACGGGTATCTGCCGGTCGCAGCGGTATTATAACCAGCAGGCCGATTTTTTGAATGCCAATAAGTTTTGGGCTATGTCGACGAATGCAGGCGTTGACTTTTCGGGGGGTAATACCCGGACGGTAAAAACCGCAATGGCCGGGGCCTCCGGATCCGCTGCCGAAGGAGGGACTGCCGTGGCCGATCCGGTGACAGGGCAACTCTTATTCTACTCCAACGGTTGGAGATGCTGGGATAGAAACCACCAGGTAATGCCCAATGGCGATAGCCTCTTGGGAAATGGTGTGGTAGCGTCTACCTGCCAGGGCGCCTGTATTGTACCCTTTGTTGGCCAGCCGGGATCATACTACCTTTTTTCGTTGAATTACCAGGGCCACCAGCCTTCGTTATACTATTCGGTTATTGATATGTCGCTCAATGGAGGCATGGGCGATATTGTGGCCAACCGGAAAAACATAGTGCTGGATACCACGGCGCTGAGCGAATCGATGATAGCCGTGCCCGGCAACAATTGTGATATATGGCTCTTGCTGCACAGTCTTGATAATCCGGTATTCAAAGCATACCATATTACCCGGGGCGGATTGGAAACACGGCCGGTAATCTCTACTGCCGGTACACAGATATCGGGAAAAGGAGCCTATATTCAAGGCTTTATGACCATATCGCCTAACCGCGAAATACTGGCCGTATCCAGTGGGGGGTTAAACGCCACTTCGGGTACGCTATTGTGTACGTTTGACCCGGGAAACGGAATAGTCAGTGGGGGTATATTGCTGTCCCGTGCAGCCATGGCCTGCAGCTTTTCGCCCGATAATACCAGGCTATACGGAAATGGCCTGTTCCAATATGATATCAGTAACTATAAGGGCAGTACGATACCCCCACCGGTATTTGTGGCCAATGGTGCCGGGGCGCCCAGGCTTTATAATGATACCGTATATTGCTGGCAGAATAATGGTCTTGGTCGTATTACCCGCCCCAATCTCATTGCCCCCTATTGTAATTATGAGGCCCGTTTTTTGTCCTGGCAACCCGGTGCGGTTGCCCGTAACGGATTAGGCACGGAAGTAGTTTACCCGCTACCGCCCGATACCATAGGCGAAGTAATGTTGGATACAGCGATCTGCTCCTATAATGCTTCTTTCCGCTTATCACTGGGCGGTAGGCCCGGTTATAAGGGCTATTTATGGCAGGACGGCGACACTGCCGCTCTGCGTACCATTACGCAAAGGGGCGTTTACTGGGTGTTGAGTAAAGATGCCTGCCATTCCCGGAGCGATACTTTTATCATTACCGGTACAGAAGGGGTTGATCCAGACCTGGGCAAGGATACCATTATTTGTAATAATCTTCCTTACCGGCTGGATATTAAAACACCGTTTGCCGAGGCAACCTGGAGCGATGGCAGCTCCGGTCAGACGCTGATGGTATGGGAAAGCGGTGCATATTATGTAACCATCCGGGATAAGGGCTGTGTTTTCAGTGATACGATCAACATAGCTTTTAAAGATGTAACACCCGACTTGGGGCCTGATACTTCTTTTTGCCTGGAGCAGCCTTTTTCTTTAACCTTAAACGCACAAACCGGCAATAGCCGGGCGCAATACCTGTGGAATACAGGAAGCTCCGGTCCGGAAATGTTGGTGCAGGCAGCAGGCCAATATTGGGTGACTGTTACAGACCCGCCCTGCGCCGGGCAGGACACCATAACGGTAACTGGCCAGTATTGTCAATGCGTTGTGCATATGCCCACGGCTTTTAGTCCTAACAGAGATGGTCTTAATGATATATTTCGGCCGGTAATTGCCCCGGAATGCCCGGTAGGTTATTACAGTTTGCAGGTGTTTAACCGTTGGGGACAACGGGTGTTTAGTTCAGCTGCCTATGGACAGGGTTGGGACGGTACTATAGGCGATGCCCAAGCCGACCTGGGCACCTACACTTATTATTTGTCGCTGGAAGCCGGCACCCAAAGGAAGCGCAGCGATTTTAAAGGCGACCTCATCCTGATCCGGTAAGGCCGGGGCTAGCCAGGCCTACTAAAAATGTTCAATTGTTAATCTAAATATATTGTCAATGACTAAATGGAAATTTACTTCACTTTTCGCTTTGTTTGCTTTGCCCGGTGGTATGCTTTGGGCCCAGCCCAAGATGGAGATAGCATGGCAAAAGACTATCGGGGGAGACCTGGATGATGGATCCAGGTTGGATGTAGCCAACACCCCTGATGGCGGTTATGTATTACTGGCTTCCTCCAGCTCTGGTATATCGGGGGAAAAAACCGTAACAGGCGATGGTTATTGGATTATAAAGACCGATGCCGCTGGTGTTATAGAATGGCAAAAGAATTATAATGGAGACAGTCGCGATGATCCGGCCAGTATTGCCTCCACCCAGGATGGAGGTTATATCCTGGGCGGGACATCCAATTCAGGGGTTTCCGGCGCCAAAACGGAAGTTTCGCGGGGCGGAAACGACTACTGGATACTGAAGTTGAACAAAGACGGCAATATCGAATGGCAGAAAACGATTGGTGGTGATGGCGACGATGCTTTGGTGCGCGTAGTACCCAGCCCGGACGGTGGCTATATAGTAGGCGGCACTTCCCGCTCTACTGCCTCGGGCGACAAAACGGAGGGACCCAAAGGCGGACGGGGAGTGGATTTATGGGTTGTAAAGCTGAAGAACACTGGAGATATAGCCTGGCAAAAAACGATTGGCACCGATATTGGGTCAGACAATCTGATGGACGTGATACCTACCCTGGATGGTGGTTTCCTGGTGTCGGGAAGTACTACAAACGGCATTTCCGGCGATAAAACAGAAGCCTCGAAGGGTAGGACAGACTATTGGCTGATCAAGTTGAATGCAACCGGAACAATAGAATGGGATAAGGCAGTAGGCGGAACGCAGAGCGAGTCGCAGGGCAAATTGGTGCAAACGGCAGACAGCGGGTTTGTTGTCTGCGGTTCATCAGATTCTCCTAAGTCTGCAGATAAGACGGAGGCCAATCGCGGAGGAGATGACCTTATGCCGGCAACCCCCGGCAGGGGCTGGTATGATGTATGGATGGTGAAAATTGATAAGAATGGAACAGGCATAGAGTGGCAGCGCAGTTTCGGGGGAAGTGGTACAGATGAGTTTTGCGCTATACAACCCACTCTCGACGGTGGTTTTGTGCTGAGCATTAGCTCTAACTCTCCGATGTCGGGCGAAAAAGACCACCAGGGATTTGGGGGCTATGATGTCTGGATACTGAAGTTGAACCCGGCCGGTAATATAGAATGGCAAAAAACGATGGGTGGTATGGACGATGAAGTCTATGTAGGTACTCAGGCTAAAGTAATTCAAAAAGACAGCAGGTCTTATTTAATGGTCTCTTCATCGAATTCCGGCATCAGCGGAGAAAAGACAGATTCTTCAAGAGGAGGACGTGATATTTGGATGGTCAAGCTTTTTGAAGCCTGCCCGGACACGACCTTTATTGCTGAAAAGGTCTGTAGCAGTACCGGTTATGCGCTTCCATGGGGTGAAACCGTTTATACGTCCGGTACATATACTTATGTGTACCCGCCACAGACAGAGGGTAGCTTCTGTGACAGCACAGTACAGGTGGCTCTTGAACTAGCGGTAGACACCGCTGTTGTGCAAAACGGCGAAACTTTGACGGCACAGGACAACAAGGCCAGCTATCAATGGATAGACTGTAGTACCGGTCAGCCGGTACCCGGGGCGAATGAAGCTTCCTATTCCCCTGGGGCAAAGGGTGGTCGTTATGCGGTTATTGTTAGCCTGGGTGATTGCATCGATACCTCGGCCTGTTACGAAATAAGCAGTACCGGTATAGCAGCACAAAATCTTGCCAGTGCTTTACAGATATATCCTAACCCGGCGCATAATATGATTACCCTAACCTCAACCGGAAGGTCGGCTCAAATAGTAGAGGTACGAATAAACAATATGCTGGGTCAGGAACTGTACCGGAAAGAAGGCCGGCCTGTGCTGCAGGAGTATATACCTGTAGGTCATTGGGCGAACGGTATATACCTGGTCAGGGTAAAAACAAAAGAGGGGGAAGCTGCCCTGAAGTTGCAGGTACAACACTAAAAAAATGGAAAACAAAAAAAGGTGACCACGCCAGGTAGGATGTGCAAAACGGCATTACAGGAAATGATGTTAGTTTAAGCGAAAAGCCCCCGGGCTTTACTGGCAATAGCCGCAGGTGCAACCTGCGGCTATTGCTATAGGTACACAACCGGGAAAGGGTTGACTATAAATTAAAAAGGGGTACGAAACTTTGTACACCCTGCCAGAAAGGATCGTTACCTTTTATATGCATTAATTTCTATAGAGAAGGCATCCCCCTTCAGGATGCAAATGGGTTGGCCGGAATATAGGTTGAATTTACGTCTAAAAAGAGTACGCAATTTTGATATACCCTAAGCGGCAGGGACAACCTTATTGGCGGAATAATTTAACTCTATTCAGTCAAATTAAGCTCTTTGAATTTTTTAGGGACGAAAGG
>JBEBWN010000288.1:0-5550 GCA_040392235.1 Taibaiella helva
TGTCCTGGTCAAGGCCATTGCCATTTAAGGTAAATGTATCGGCGCCTGTGCCGAAGGTTACAGCGGTACCGGCAAAGGCGCCCGTGGTATATACGTAGCCTGAATCGTCGAGGGTGATGCCGTAGCCCGTTTCCAGGTTGGGCATATTACCGCCTGTTGCCCTGTACCAATCCAATTCCAGGTCTTGCGCCTGGAGCGCCGGGATACAACAACAGCAATAGAGGATGCTTGCATAAAGCGAAACTGTTTTGAAATTTAGTATTTTCTTGACCATGTTTAATGTGTTACAGCATTAATTAATAAATAGAACAGAAAAGAATCCAATAACCTTCCGGAAGGTTGCATTTTTGTTTGGGGTGATAAAGGCCAAAATTAGTATGCCTTTCATGATGATACAGGCTGTTTTTGTCAAAGTTGCGCAATATCTTTTCGCATCTTTAGTGTCCGATGGATGAATATCCAACAGCTAATTGTTATTCAAAAGTATTGCTATCGGTGATCCGGTGTTACGGTCCGAATACTGGTTTTGTAAAAAGCCCGTAATCGTACGGGGTTTTTACGGCATCTCCTTTTTGTATCTTGCAGGTTCCGGTTAGCAATGTTTTAATGCGTTCTGTGCCGGCTGTTCCCTTTTGTTATGCTTTATTCGGGTGTTTATCAGGGGAAGTGGTGATTTTTGATTGGATTGTTTAGTATTTTCATGCTTAAAGTAAGATAGGGCAGCAGTATGTTCCGTTATATAACGTCTATTTTGTTATGCTTGCAGTTGGCTATACGCCAGGGTATAGCACAGCCCGAATTGTCGTACTATAATGTTTTGGACCTTTCCCTGAGCAGGGAAGCGGTTGATCAATTACTCTTGTCCGGAGATTCTCTATACGGGAAGAAGCAATACAGCGCGGCCCTGCAATTCTATGAGCTGGCGAAAGCTAAAGGATATCACCTGGGCTACAGCAAAGCATGTATAGAGGCTGCATTGAATATTGCTGTTACTCAGGCTCAATTAGGAGCGTATAATAAAGGTATTGACGTGATTGAGGAGGTATTACCGCTTTGCAGTGAACATAACGGAACAACAGCCTTTTTGTCGGAGCTTTATAACCGTATCGCTGTTCACTACAGTAATATGGGTATGCATACGGAAACTGTAGCCGCCTATAGAAAGGCGGTGTCGGCGGCAGAACGGTATCCTGAATCCCGGACTAAACCGGAGCTGATCTATATCAATATAGCTGTGGATCATGGCGTGATGGGGATGACAGAAAAAGCACTGGGTTATCTACGTAAAGTCGACTCCCTGTTGGTTAAAAAACCGGACGCCCAACTCCGGGCCAGAAGCTACTGGGCTTATGCCTTTATATACGATAAGACAGAGGAGTACGAGCGCAGCAAGGTATATCTGAACGCCCTTATACCCCTTGCCGACAGTATACAGGATCATGTGACACGATTCCTGGCCTATTGGAAACTGGCGGACCGGGCAATGAGACAGGGAGATGTAGTGGCTATGGAGCGCTACCTGGATCAGATTCAGGATACGGCCGAGCTCGAACCCATGATACGCAACCGGAAACACAGTATGGCCGGTTACCTGTATATGTACAAAAAAAATTATGCACAGGCTATTGCAGAACATCAAAAGGAACTGGAACTGGTTAAGCAAAGCCGTTTATTACCGAATATATTGATCGCGCATGCAAACTTAGCCCATGCTTATGCCGCTATAGGCGATTATAAGCTGGCCTATCAGCATGAGCGTCAGTCGAAGCTACTGAAAGACAGTTTTAATAAAGAAGAACAAGTTAAGAATATAGCTATTGCGGAGGCCCGGTATAGTAGTGTACATAAGGACATGGAGTTGGCCCGGAAGGAGCTGTATATTGACCGGCAGAGTAATGCCCTGACAATAAGGACTATAGGTGTTATTGTCAGCCTTTTTGCTGCGCTTCTGTTCCTGGTGCTTTACCTTATGGTACGGAGAAGCTATAAGCACAAACAGATGTTGAAGGACGAAAAAATGCAGTTGGTGCTGAAAGAAAAGGAATTGCATGAAATCAAAGCCCTGATGGAGGGCGAAGAACAGGAACGCAACAGGATAGCCAGAGATATTCATGACGGACTCATGATACAGTTCTCGGCCGTAAAAATGAATCTTTCTGCAGCGTTGAATAAAAATGAGCAGGTAAAACCCTATCTGGTTCAGCTGGACAGGGCGATCGCCTCTTTGCGCAGCACAGCTCATAACCTAATGCCGGATACCTTGCTGGAAGGGGGACTGGCCGAAGCCGTTTACTATTTTTGCGAAAATATCAAGGAATTCGTCGCTTTTGAGGTTACTTTTAACCTGTTGAACGATGTGCCCCGTTTCGAGGAAAAATTTGAGTTGGCTGTTTATCGTATTGTGCAGGAGCTGATACAGAATATTGTAAAACATGCCCGGGCGGAAGAGGCCTTTATACAGATTAGCTACCGGGATGGGTTACTGAATATTACCATAGAAGACGATGGGGTGGGCATGGCGAATATACAAAAGGATGCTAAGGATGGGTGGGGATTAAAAAGCATTAAAAACCGGATGCCCGCTTTAAACGGGACAATGGAGATTGCGGGAGAGCAGGATGCCGGTACCAGTATTATTCTTGAGTTTGTGGTTGCAGATATGTTGCGGGTGGCGGAAGATGGGCAAGGATGAAAATCAGCTTCGCGGTTTTTTTTGGAGTAAATATTCAATTATTAGGGAGATAATGAAGAAAATAGACATTTTTGTTGTGGACGACCACTCGCTCGTGATAGCGGGTATCCGTAATTTATTAAGCAATGCAGAGCATATTCGTATTGTGGGGGAATTTTCCAATGGCAGATCCCTGCTGGACGCCTTACGCTATATTCAGCCGGATATATTACTGTTGGATATCCTGCTGCCGGATAAGAATGGAAAGGACATAGCCCTGGTATTGGCCAAACAATACCCGGCGGTAAAAATTATAGCGCTTACCAGCTTGGACGCCCCTGTGCATGTAAAGTCAATGATGCGTAACGGCTGCCGGGGGTATTTATTAAAAAATGCCGGACAGGAAACTTTGATACAGGCCATTGAAACGGTACACGGCGGCGGACAATATATTGAGCCGAGCCTGGAAAAGCAGATGCTTGATAATTTCCTGAATTTCAAAAATAACCAGAAAAAGGAATCAGCCGGATTCCAGAATACAAAATTGACGAAAAGAGAAAAGGAGATTCTGCAACTACTGGTCAAGGAAAATAGCAATCAGGATATAGCAGAACAGCTATATGTAAGTGTACGAACAGTAGAGTTTCACCGGCAGAACCTGCAACAAAAGTTGGATGTAAAAACACCGATGGGACTCATGAAAGCGGCAATAGAAATGGGTTTGGTGTAGCGCTCATTCCATTGCCGCGGAGGGCGCCGGAAAAGGTATTACATATAAAATACGTTGAACTTGTGACCATCTGGATCTGCAAATACGAAACCATAATAACCTGCCCCGAACGATTCCGGTTCTGAAACTATCGTACCTCCTGCCTGCCGTATCTCGTTTTCCCACTGTGTTACCTCTTCCCGGCTCTCTGCAGAAAGAGTGAATATAATTTCATTTCCCGCCTGTGTATCTATTATGCTACCCTTCATTGCCGGTTCCAGTACATTCTTCAAAAAGAAGTGGATAATAAAACTTTCATCGCCAAAAAAGAAGCTGGTTAATTGGTCGGAGGCGCCGTTATGTTTAAATCCAAGTTGCTTGTAAAATTGCGTAGTCCGCTCTAAATCGGCAACAGCGACATTGGCCCATATTTTTTTCGTCTTCATAAAACTGTTTTTTAATTAATGGATTTTGACGGGCTGGATAGCGACCAGTTGCACACTGCCGCAGCAATTCTATACGTTAACGGTATTAATCCCCTTTTACCAGGTCATATCCCAATCTTGGGCTCAAAGATAAAACGTAGGCCGGGCGCAAACAAGTTGGCCATTGCTGCAAGGCAAGAAAGTATAGTAGAAATAAATATTATTGCAATATCGTTTCGGTTGACGTAAAAGATATACCTTTGCGCCCCTTTTTTCTGAAAATCCCTCAAATTTTACCTGTTAAAACCATTCGGATGAAACAACAATCCCGTAGTGCGGCCATTGGCTTTATTTTTATAACGATGACTATTGATGTCATAGGATTTGGGTTAATTATCCCGGTTATGCCCAAGCTGATTGTCGAGCTTAAGCATATATCTGTTGGCGATGCCAGCCGCTGGGGCGGTTACCTGATCACTGCCTATGCTTTGATGCAATTTTTGTTTTCTCCTTTACTGGGCAATATCAGCGATCGCTATGGCCGGAGGCCCGTTATTCTGATTTCCCTGCTGGGGTTCTGCGTGGACTACCTGATATTGGCCTTTGCGCATAATTATGCCTGGCTAATTGTAGGCAGAATACTGTCGGGCATAACCGGCGCCAGCTTCACCGCGGCTACGGCTTATATTGCTGATGTAAGTACTAATGAAAACCGCGCGAAGAATTTTGGCCTAATTGGCGCAGCCTTTGGACTGGGCTTCGTTATTGGCCCGGCCTTGGGCGGTTTGTTAGGCAGCTGGGGAACCCGCGCCCCTTTCTTCGCTGCAGCGGGATTGTGCTTCCTGAATTTTCTGTATGGTTATTTTGTACTTCCCGAATCCTTAACCCCAGAAAACCGGCGTGCCTTCAATTGGCGCAAGGCAAACCCTGTCGGCTCGTTAAAGCTGTTTATGAAGTACCCGGCCATCCTGGGTCTGGTACTATGTTTCTTTTTTGTGTTTTTAGGAAGCCATGCGGTACAAAGTAACTGGAGCTTTTTTACTATGGACCAGTTTAAATGGACTGAAGGCCAGGTGGGTATTTCGCTGGCTATTGTCGGCGTTTTGGTTGGGGTGGTGCAGGGTGTATTAATCCGTTACACCCATCCTCGATTGGGTAATGAGAAGAGCGCCTACCTGGGATTGGTATTTTACGCCCTGGGCATGGTATTGTTTGCCTTTGCTGCTAATGGCTGGATGATGTATGCTTTCCTGGTACCTTACTGCCTGGGTGGTATTGCCGGACCGGCTTTGCAATCCATTATCACCGAACAGGTGCCTTCCAACGAACAGGGCGCCCTGCAGGGTGGCTTGAACAGTGTTATGAGCCTTACTGCTATTTTCGGGCCGCTCATTATGACACAAATGTTCTATTTCTTTAGCCATGATGAGGCACCGGTGTATTTTCCGGGTGCCCCTTTTTTACTGGGGGCTTTACTTATGCTGATCAGCGCCTTTGTGGCCTATTTTACCCTGCATGTCCGGAAGAAAAAGCGTTTAATGTAAATGGGAGATGGAGAAAGGTTGCTGTTGGCATGCCACAAAGAAGTCTCCCGGATGCCTATTCCAGTTTGCTTATATTTAACGATACCCAAAGGTTACTTTTTCCTATTTAAATATTAATCTCCGGAAGAGGGAATGAAGAGGTGATCCTTATATAGGGTCTGCTGTTAAACTCAATTGGGTGCATCCCCCAGTGTATAAAGT
>JBEBWN010000289.1:0-5524 GCA_040392235.1 Taibaiella helva
TATTACCGTACAATATGCGCCCGTATCCGGCTGATGGAGGCAAAGCATAGCGGAATCTATTGCCCTGATATTGACGACTATGCGTCTTTGTTCAAAACAGGAACAAAATATAGCCGCAGGTTTCACTGAAAGGAATCTCCCCCTCTTGAAGACGATACTTGATACGGCTTTGCCGGCAATAGCATAGCCAGACAAACAAGCGGGTTTAGCATAGCCCATGCAGCGCAAAAGCTTTTTTTTGTCTTGATGCCGACCGAAGCGGAGAGATCAATCCTCACATTGGGGCCAAGCCAAAATTAACACTTCCGATACAACCTGATTGACCATCAAATCATCGAACTGCCTTGAATTAGCCAGAATCCCAAAACGGCGCACCATCTCCGGTTGTCCGCGCCCACTCCGCTATAAGCATCTCCCATATATCCAGGGAACGGCTACAATACGGTTGACAAGACGCATTGACCGGATAGGGTGTACAAAGTTTCGTACCCCTTTTTAATTTTATAGAATACAGAACGAGCAAAACTATTTTATCGGACGTACAAGCCACTATAGTTCAACAACTATAAAAATAACACACTAGTTCCTGAAGCGGTTGTCGTTCCTATCGGGCGTAATTCACTCCCGGTATTCCCTGGCCAGGTTCAGTTCAATTTCTACCGTCGTACCTTCCATAGGTTCAGAATGGATCTGTATTTTACCATTCATTTTTTCAACGCTGTTCCGCATATTTTGTATACCTATACCACCGCCCACCACCGGAGCATGCAGATTCATACCCCTGCCATTATCCTCCACAGTAATGGTCAGTAATTGTTCGAATTGGGCGAGTTGCACCAATAAGTAGTTTGCCTGCGCATGTTTGACAACATTCTGGATCAATTCCTGTATCATACGGTAGATCAGTAATTCTATATTGCGGTCGAGACCATCAATATAGCCAATGTATTGGTATTGAACATCCATACCTGTTGCTAATTTAATATTGCTGCAATAAACACGTATGGATTCGGCAAGACCAAGTCGTAGCAGGAGCTCGGGCATAAGATGATGCGCTGTGTTTCGAACTTCGGTAAGCGTTTGATCTAAGAGATCGAGAGCTCCTTTATATTCCTGGCTTATGTTATTATGTCCCTGCTCCATATGCCCCTGTATAGTGGCGAGCCACATTTTGAGCGTCGAAAGGTGGCCACCGATATTGTCGTGCAGGTTTTTGGCCAGGCGACCGCGCTCTTTTTCTTCGCCTTCCTGGTAAGCCTTCCAGGCGGCAATTTCCATAATTTGTCTTTCCGATTGACGCTGTATGCGATAGCGGTACCGGAAATAAAGCCATACCGAAAAAGCAGACAGCAGGCTTATGGCTACCAAAGCCAGCGTAACAATATGATTTTTATCGATCTGCGCTTGTTGCTGCGCTATTTTCAGTTGCCCACCAATCAATTCCTTATCTTTTTGGGCCGTTTCATTCTGAAAGCGCAGCTTGAAAATATTATTTTGTGCATCTTCTGTCCGCAATGCTTTTTTCCAATGGATATATTCCTCGTAATGCTCGTTGGCTGTTTTAAATTGCTGCTGCTGCTGATAGGCGTAAGCCAGGGTGGCATGTATTTCAGACAAATAGCGTTCGCCATGAAAACGCCGTGCATGATCAAGGGCCAACAAACCCGTTTTTACCGTTTGCTTATAGTTGCCGATATGGCAATATGCCATACTGAGATTGGATAACATAATCGTCTGTTCCATGTGCTGCCCACCTTTGATCGTCATAGCTTGTTCAAAGTAATCTATTGCTTTGAGATAGTCTTTACGGCGTAAACAGTACACCCCCCTCGCGTTCAATGCTTTCCTTTTCACCGATAAATCCGGCATATCTCCAGCTATAGCCATGGCTTTGTCAAAAAGGAGCCAACCTTTTCGCATCAGGCTATCAGAACTGTCTGCCATTTCACAGGTTACCATACCTAAAGCCAGGTAGCCTCCTGCAATCAGGTTCTGATCATTTAATTCCAGTCCTATCTGGATAGACCGGTTCAAGCAGAAAATAGCCCGCTCAAAATCCCTTATTTCAACAAAGACCATGCTAATGGTATTGTCCATTTTAGCTACCTGCTCCTTTAATCCGTACCGCACCCCAATATCAACTCCTTTTAAATAGTACATGATAGCAGAGTCTAATTGCCCTTCGGTATTATAAATATAGGACAGGTTACCGTAGGATGCCAATAGCCCCCTGTTATCCATCTTTTTATTGTTCACCAACAATGTGGTTTTATGCAAATAGCGCTTAGCGTTAACAAAATCGTTTTTATCCAGGTAGGCCAGCCCGGTCTGGCCCAGTGCTTTAAACATAGCAATGGTCATGTCCTGCTGCCGGGCTTTATTATACAGTTTTTCCAAATGAGCTATCGCTTCGTCCGGGGCTACGTTTTCACGGGCGTTCTCTATAGCCAATTCCAGGCGGCTTTTAACACGCAATGCACTCAGAGTCATCCCGCCATCCATTTGTGCAAAGGCAAAAAAAGGACAGGCTGCAAGGCATACAAAAAAAAGTCTTAAAAAAAGGCAACCGGGTAGCCGCCTCGAATTCTTCTGCATAAAGACTGTATTAGCGGGTGAACTCATAGTACATTAAATATAAAAAACAAATGTCAACATGAACCTACATCTTCAAAAGAGTCTTCAAAACCAGGGGTTTTTCCCAATAAAATTTACGAAAGCACCTAATCATCCTAGAAAATACCCACGTAATTTTGAATAAGCCGCTGAAATTTCTGAAAATAAAAACGGGCATTTTATTGATTACAAACTAAATGCACTACAAAAAAGCCGGTAAAACCAAAAAATAACAAAAGATTATGCAATATAATTTTACTTTTTTTTTTTTTTGGCTCGCACGTCTCATGGAGCAGACCTCTTACGGACAAGAGCGTTACAATAAGCGGCCGGAGTACCTGAAAGCTAATAATATCTGGACTTTCGGCGACCTGAAAGGGCTCAATTTCAGCACAGGTACCGCTAAAGCAGACAGTAGCATGATCCTGGGTGAAGGCGCCGCTTCGGTTTGTGATCCCCGCACCGGGCAACTCCTGTTTTATACGAATGGAGTGAATGTCTGGAATAAAAAACATGAGATAATGCCCAATGGATCGGGTTTACTAGGGCCACAAAATTTCCAGGATGTATGTGTTGTGCCCTTTATCGACAACCCCAATAAATACTACATATTTATAGTGTATGGTTTTCATATTATGGAAATGGGAGGCCCGGGACAAATTCCGCCCAAAGGAGATCTGATGTACACGGTGGTCGACATGACACTGGATAATGGTCTTGGTGATGTTCTACCCAGCACCCTTAATACTTCCGTGGCTTCTGACGACCCCGATTCCTTTGCCACAGGCATAGTAGCCGTACCCGGGGAAAACTGTGATGTATGGCTGATGACCCATGCTTTCGGCAAATCAGTATTCAAGGCCTACCATATTACGGAAAACGGCATTAATAGAACACCGGTAAATTCGCAGGCAGGAGATCTGAACTTAAACGGCTTTGGGGTGTGCAATTGGTGGTGCTATATCTCCGGGTCCTACGTCCACTCGTCCATGACGATTTCGCCCGACCGGAAACGTATCGTTGTTTCCAGTGCAGATGTCCTGTCGTCCTTTTTTGGGCAGGATCACCCTAAAATGAGCGGCAACTTCATTTGCAAATTCGACGCGGCAACAGGAAAAGTTTCTGACGCCGTCCCTGTTGGCGATCACCTTATTGCAATAGGTGAAGCCGCTTTTTCACCCGACAACACTAAATTATACCTCCAAAAACTGGTACTGGACAAAAACGAACTGATTGGCGGACTGGTGTACAAAAGTTTCGGACAAATACTGCAATATGATATAAGCCGGCATGATTCGCTGCATATTGCCCAGTCGGCCGTAATCCTGGCAGACTCCCTGGTATCAGAATACTCTGATTTCGGTTCTTCGGAATATGGAAACTTTAAACTGTATAATGACACCATATATGTCCGCCCGTATTGTTTCAGCATAACAACCATTAACAAACCCAATGAAAAAGGCAAAGCCTGCGACTTTACAATTGGTATCCCGGTAGAAGACCGCACCTTATCGCTTCATAGCGAGCTCATCCACAACTGGCCCGACACCCTCAACAGGTTGGCAACCGATACTGCTTTCTGTTCAGATGCTTTCCCGGAAGAATTGGTGCTTCGCCCCCTCCTGGCAGCCGATGGTTACCAATATCTTTGGAATGACAATACCCGGGATACTTCGCTTTCCATACAATCCAGCGGAACATACTGGGTAAAATACACAGATGGCTGTCACTACAGAACCGATACTTTCAAAATTGCACGGTATGCTCCGGTAGAACCAATCATTACGATCAATATAAAAACCCTGAGTACCACCGCAACATACCGGCAATATCAGTGGCTGCTGGATGGCGAGGCTATACCCGGAGCTACCAGTAGGGAATACCAGGTATTGAAAAATGGCATATACCAGGTACAAGTGACAGACGCCAACGGCTGTTCGGCCTTGTCGGACGAGTACCCTGTAACTAACTTTAACCTCGTGGATGAAGAGGGTATTGTTGAAAACGTCGTTGTATATCCGAATCCAACCACTGATATTTTGTATGTGCCCCGGTATAAAAGCAGTAGCCTGCGCTTATACAGTACGGATGGCAAGTTACAATTCCAGGGACCGAACAGAGGTGTCCTTTCCCTGGCGGACCTTGCTGACGGCTTATACTTTCTGTATATTTACGACCATAAACAGCAGCTATTAAAAGCATTTAAAGTAAACAGGCAATTGCAGTAAATTAATAACAGCGCCCTTACGAATGTAAAAGCATTGACCGGGCCCATTTCTATAGTGCTGAGCATATGAGATATGTTTACATCCCCCTGCTATTTTGCCTTTCCTATTATGGCACCGCAGTAGCCCAGTATGGTAATGTGTGGGCCTTCGGTGTCTTTGGTGGCCTCGATTTCAACAGCAGCCAACCTGAAGCATTTAAAAGCGCTATGAACTCCGCCGAAGGCTGTGCTACCATATGCAATGAAAAAGGAGAACTACTTTTTTATGCTAATGGCACTACGGTGTGGGACCGTAATCACGGCATTATGCCGAACGGAGCTGAAATGTGCCCTTTCCCCACAGGCAGCACCTCGCAATCCTGCGTCATTGTTCCTGCCCCGGGCAGCAAAGATATCTTCTATGTTTTTTCATTAACGCCCTGGGAATCCGGTAAAAACAGGGGTAGATTGTATTACTCGATCGTAAACATAACACTAAACAATGGATCGGGCGATGTAGTGACAGGACAAAAAGCGATCCTGCTGGATTCCGGTTTGACCGAAAAAATGACTGCTGTAGCCGGAGAACGTTGTAATGTATGGCTGTTAGCCTGTACACAAAAAGCAAAATTTAAAGCCTGGAATATATCGGCGGGCGGCATAGATTATGAACCGGTATTGTCTGCCGTTGGCTTAGGTAGCGAT
>JBEBWN010000290.1:0-5516 GCA_040392235.1 Taibaiella helva
TGGGCGCTGACAACAAAAAGGGCGTTCCCCTGGAGTTGCTCAGGCGGAAGAAAAGAACCAATGTCATTTTGAAGCAACTGGAAGAGGTAGACAACTGACCATTTTGTGCGGTATAAGAGCCCGTCCAAACGAGTGGAACATAATAAAGCACAGATACAGGCAATAAAAGCACCATCTTAAAAATTACCCTACAACGTATTTTCTTACGCAGTAGGGTAAAAGACTTGTTATCTTGGTTTATTAAGAAACTGAGCAGTATCCATGCCCGGAGGAGACCCTGGCGCTATAAAAGGAATGGGTTCCCTATGCATTCAAGCAGCTAAGGTTAAAAGGGGCTACTTTATTAATTTCTCTGCTATCAGCAGGTTCCCCCGGCTATCTGTTACCTTAATGTAGTATACACCGGTCGAAAGGGCTGCTATATTTACAAGGGGAAGCGCTGGCGTACGCTTAATCAATCGCCCCTCTACACTGTAAATTAACACTTCTGAATGACCTGGTGCATCTATATGGATGACATCGCTTGCCGGATTGGGATAAATACGTATTTCTTTTGCAGAGGCAGCTACCGTATGCACATTGGTACCACCGGCATTAGTGACTTTATAAATATCTGAGGTATCCATACAGTCCTGCTGGCTTACAATAACACGGTAATCGCCATTTTCGGTCACCTGGTATTTACTTTCTGTTGCCCCTGGAATAATCTGATTATCATATAACCATTGGTAGCTGTCATACGGAGTTGTGGTTCCCAATTCCTGTACATTAATGGTAATATCCGGCTTCTGGAAATCCAATCCCTCAATGGTAAAGGTGTCTATACGCGGCAGGCAAAAGTCTTTTGACATCACCCAATACACGCCTTTGCTGGATACAGTCCTTTTCGCCGCGGTGCTTCCGTCATCCCATTGATAGGCCCTGTACCCGGCCGGAGCTTCCAAAACGACTTCCAGCGCCGGCGAGCAGGAAGAGACGGTAGTTTGGTATAATGTGTCCGAAACGAGAGGAAAAACAACATCATTGCCCAGCGAACTCTTTGAAATGCTGCCGGCAGGTAAGGTAAAAATGCCCGGTTGATAGTCGCAGGCTGTGCCCAATTCATTAGGGCGGTTTATCCGGTCTATATTGCTTTGATCCATAACGGAAACGTATATAGTATCGTTATAAAGCCTTAGTGTGGGAATCATGCCCGGCGTGCGGACAGCCGTCCTGGATTTCCTTATAGAATCAGCGTTGTAATGGGTTAAATTCAGCTGGAATATTCCCATTCCGACTTCTGCCAGATAAAGCCGTGAATTATCCGGAGAAAAACATATACTGTAGGGATTAGCCAGAAGGTTCGTAGAACCTACATAGACGCTTAAAATATCGGTAACCTTGCCCGTATTGGCGTCAAATTTACCGATCTCTGCGCCGCCGTTAACAACGCAGGAAATCGCTATTTTTTCCCGGTCCGGCGACACAGCCATGGTACCTACGTTATATTGAAACATGGCAGGCCATATGAATTCTGAGATTACCGGCGTAGTCGTTATCCCCTCTTTTGTAATACGGTATGCCTTATAAGCATTTTCACTTTCTTTGTGTACCATTAGCCATATATCACAATTGTTTCCGGGGATAGCTATCATGGCCTCGCTAAGGTTCTGCGTATCCAATACTATATTCTTTTTGCCGGCAACAATATCTCCCAGGCCATTATTAAGCGTCATATCAATAACGCTGTAGAATAAGGAACCATACCGGGTGGATTCGCGACTGGTCAGCCCTTTCAGCGAAAAAAGATAGTATTTACCGGGATCGTCAATGACCGGTACGATACATACGCCCTGGGCAGAAGAATAGTTTAGATGCGGGTCTTTCTTTGGAATAGGATATTTTGGATTACCGAACAGGCTATCTCCATTAGGCATTACCTGGTGATTCGCATTGTAGACCTCGCCACCATTAGAATAAAAAAGCAATTTGCCGCTGACGGGATCTGCGACAGAGGCACAACCTTCATCTGAAAGGGAGGCCGTGGCAATAGGTGTCGGAACACCGCTATTAAAGTCTGCCCCGGCTTTTAAACCCCAGGCCCAGACGCTGTTCGCCTTCAGAAAATCAGGGCGCTGGTTATAATCCAATGTTTGTGCCACGCTACAGCAAGCAGAAAGCATCAAGAAAACAAAGAGTAATGATTTTACATGCATAAAATTTTGCTTTGATTTTGAAAAATGATTGATTACAGGGCACCAGTGGAGGGGGAAGGATGACGTTGCAGCGACTATTCAAAAGTAAAATGACAGGGTCATTAAGAAATACGTAGAAGTTACTAATTTCAAAAAATAAGTAAAATCATTAATTGCATACGTAGATCTACGTAGTAAACGGGGAAAGAGGATTAGTTTTATTAAGTTTGTAATATTAAAGACAGTGCATGATTTTGAGACCGGGCCTACTGCTGTATCTTTTCCTCCTGGCTACGTTTACATTACCTAAAACAGGCCAAGCGCAGCTAGACAGGGTTATTCCTTTGTATGACAATACCCTTCTTTCTGCCCAAGTAGATACGGTATCCATTAATAGCCGTATCCGACTGGCGCAGCACATTAGTGCTGAATTCCCGGATAGTGCAAGGCTGTTATACTTACTCGCCTACCGGGAGAGCAGGGAAATTGGCTATCATAACGGCGCTTGTGTCACCTTAAACCGCTTGGGATTATTGTACCAGGACCGGGGATTGTATGATTCCGCCCTGTATTTTTACCAGAAAGCTATTGCGCATCCCATGCCCTCGGGCGTATGGACGCAGATACACATTCCTTATATAAATATAGGGAATATACACTCTTTTAAGGGACGCTATGAATTAGCATTGGAAAATTATTTCCAGGCCTTCGACCTGGTATCCCGGTACAAGTTGTATATCCCCACCATGGATTCCTTTAAGATATATAACAATATGGTGCTTCTGTGGCAGCGGTTAGGCAACTCAGCACGTGCAAAGGATGCTTTGGATGTAGTGGAAGGCATCGTTAAAAGGTTGGACTCCGCGGTGTACTATGCTTATTTCTATACCATTGCCGGTGGGCTGAGCGAAAAGAAAGACAGCAAACAATCAGTGGTGTATTATCTAAAAGCGCTGGAATTGGGAAAACTGGCGGAAAATCCGGAGATCATTTTGCCGGTTTTAAACACGCTGGCCAATCGCTATACCGACAGGGGGCAGAAAGATAGTGCCCATTTTTATCTCAACGAAGCATTTGAACTCCTGGAACGGTATCCGCAATCTTATACTTATGAGCGCCTCCGTTCTTGGGATAACCTGGGGGACCTGAGTTTATTAGAAGGTAACGTGGCAGCGGCAGAGCAAATGTTAAACACGGTATTTAAACAAGTGCAGGCCATTGGTCTTATAGACATCATGCTGCATGTGGAACCGACCCTGGCACATGTGTACACCTTAAGCGGAAAATATCAGCAGGCCTATGAGCACATGCGACATTATGCTCTCATGAAGGATACTATATTGGAGGAGCAAAAAACAAAATCTACGGACTTCTGGCTGCGCTCTCACCTGGCGGAGAAGGACAAACTGGTGCTGGAACAGAAACTTCAAATCACTGCACAGGAAAGTCAATTAAAAGTAAAGAATCTGTGGATAGGCGGCTCCATTATGGGAGCAGGCTTTCTATTAGTAACGTTAATTGCCATAGCCCGCAGCTATCGGCATAAACAAAAGCTACAGTTTTCTGCTTTAAAACAGCTGCAGCAGGAACAGGAAATTAATCAGCTCAAGGCGTTGGTAAGGGGCGAAGAGCAGGAGCGCAACCGTATTGCCATTGAATTGCATGATGGTATTGCCAGCGAACTTTGGGGTATTAAATTGAATGTAGGAACAATGTGGGAGCAAGAAAAAGCCGGAGACTTTAAAGAAGGCCGATGGGAATCAGTGTACCGCCAATTGGACCATACCGCCCAAAGAGTAAGAACTACGGCGCATAACCTGATGCCTGATCTGCTGTTGGATGAGGGGCTGGCGCCTGCGCTGGCCACACTCTGTCAAAGGATGAAAATGCAAACAGGGCTGGAGGTCGAATTCCAGGAGTATGGCCATATAGGAAGGATGAATGAGGAAATGGAACTCTCGGTTTACCGGATGATCCAGGAGCTTATACAAAATGCATTGAAACACGCGGAAGGCGCCACGCATTTGCTGGTACAACTGAGTTGTACAGAACGCTTGCTCAACATCACTGTAGAGGATAACGGGGTTGGCTTTGCCGAAAAAGATCAGCAAAAGTTTTCAGGGTTCGGACTAGGGAACATTAAAAAGCGGGTAGCCGCCCTCCAGGGGCATTTTGAACTCAAAAGCCAGCCGAGGGAAGGCACCACCGCCTACCTGGAATTTGACCTGCAATATCTTTTATAAGGCATTGTACTATATTGATCGAATTAAATACGAAAGAATAGATCTAAATACAAACGATAACGGTAATTGCCCATGATCAAAGTTGCGATAACAGACGACCACCTGATGGTCATAGACGGATTGAAAAATGCATTGGGTACCCATAAAGACATCCGGATTACCGGATTATACCGGAATGCAAGCGAATTAATGCTGGGACTGAAAAAAGAAGTACCGGATGTATTGTTGCTGGATTTACAGTTGCCTGATAAAAATGGGAAGGAATTAGTGCCCATGTTGCTGATGATGTATCCGGAATTACACATACTGATTCTGAGCGGGCTGGAGTCTTCTTCCTACATCAAGGAGATGATGCATAAAGGCTGTAAGGGATACCTGTTTAAAAGTACGGCAGACCAGCATACGCTACTGGAAGCCATCCATTGTGTGCAACAGGGTGATTTATTCCTGAATGCTGCGTTAAAGGAACAACTGCTGCAGGAAATGCTTACCGCAAAAAGAAAGCTGAACCATATGAAGCCCACCCTGACCAGAAGGGAAAAAGAAATTCTAAGGCTGATCGCCTCTGAATATAATAATCAACAAATTGCAGACATGCTTTTTATCAGCCTGCGCACGGTGGAAACACACCGCTATAACCTGATGCAAAAGCTGGATGTAAAGAATACAGCCGGCTTGGTTAAAGAAGCTATGCAATACAATTTTTAAAGTGAAAAGGCAAAATCAAAAAGGGTATTATGCAGGGCAATCGGGTCTAAATTGCAATGATTGTTTTAGAAAACCATTATTCTAACCTGTTGTCATTTCGCCTTGATGCTTTTCTTTGCAGGATCTAATTTCAGGATATGGCATGCGATATGTCTTATTGTATCAAAATGTTCACCTGCGTGCCCATTCTTATTCTTAATGCATCATCCGAAAATCACATCCAGAGTCCGATGTAGTGAGAAGTAAAAAGTAAAAAGACGAAACCAAAAAGCTGCAATCGCTTGGGAATTAAATAAAAAAAGATCAGAGGCGACAGATTCGTGCTGCATTGTTCGCTTCCTGTGCTGTTATGGTCTTGCTGCAAATGCGGTATTGGTATTCTTTATTTTTT
>JBEBWN010000291.1:0-5515 GCA_040392235.1 Taibaiella helva
TATAAAGAGCACTCCATACATTGATCTTATCAAGATATGGAGTGCCTGGTCTGAAAAACCAAAATCATTGCCCACCGAACCTCTGGCATATATTTATTTAGAGGCTATGTTTTATCCTGCCGGCTATGGCTGCAAAACCTGTACCTTCTGGATGGCTATTGTATGCCCTTCTTTGTTCCGGATATATACCATATAGGATCCTGAGGCCAGGTCTGCGGTACTCATATCTTGTACATTTACGGCCGATTTAACCAGGCGACCCTCCATGCTGTACACAAACAGGCTGACCGGTTCTGCTGCTTCAATATACAAAATGCCCTGTTGTACCGGGTTAGGATACAAACGTACTGCCCCAGGAAGCGGGCCGGCCACCGATAAATTATTAATAACATATTCCGCAGAAGTATCCATACAATCCTTACTATTCCCGGCCACTACAGTATAGCTGCCATTCTCTAATACTTTATGGGTAGAACCTGTGGCGCCTGCAATGGCTGTTCCATTTAAATACCATTGGTAGTATGCAAATGACTGCATGGTAGACAGGACATCGATTTCGATCCGAACAACAGGCTTCTCAGGCTCCAGCACCGATATGGGCAATTGCATAACAGCGCTGGTATCACCGCAACGTACTATTCTTAATTCCAGGATGCCGTCCTCCGCATCATCGAAACGGATATTTATATCCGGACCGCTTCCGTTGATCTGCCAGCCTGCAGGAAGGCTCCAGAGGTATTCTTCCGCATTGTCTACCGGGCTGGCGCTATAGCGGAAAGTATGCCGGGCACAAACTTCGGCAGGTCCCAGGATGCCTGCTGCTGGTGCATGGCTGAAACACAAACGTCCTACCATAGAAGAATAAAGGAATGTTCCGGGATAGGAAGACTGGTGAACACCCGATGTTGCAATCCGACTACTATCCGTAGTATTGGTATAGCCCACGAAATAAAGAAAGCCCTTATTGAACTCCGCGTTGGTTATAACATCTTCACCGTCCCCACCATAATAAGAAGCCCATTTTTTGCGGCCGGAGGAATCGTACTGTTGCATAAACCCATCTTGCATTCCTTGAAAAACATTATTAAGGCCTGTTGACGTACTTATATTTTGCGTACTACTGGTATAGCCTGCCACCCAGACGTCTCCCCCATCGCCAACAGTTAAAGCCTGAGGATATTCTTCGGCCTCACCTCCCAGGTAAGTAGCCCATATTCTCTTTCCCGAGCTATCCATACGCATCAGGCATACATCGGCATCGCCACCATAAAAATTTTCCTGGTAACTGCCGGGGGTAGCTATATATTGCTTACTCTTTGTATTCATAGCAAGGTATATACTAAAATTATTATCCACCGTTATGGCCCGGCTTCCCCAAAAGCCATCCAGCTCGTTTTCTCCACCCCAAAAAGTTGCCCAACTTAAGTTCCCGACGCCGGTAAACTTAGCGATAGTTCCACAGGTACTTCTAGCGCTGTATCTATTTGGTTGGAAAGCACCTGCTGTTGCTATGCCTGTGGTGGCATAAGTACCCGATAACATATAAGCATTACCCGCAGGATCCAGGGCTATCGCTATGTCACCGGACGCCGATTCGTCGAAGTAGGTCGACCATTCCATTGTCGTGCCGGCCAGATTCAGTTTGGCCAGGAAGGTAGCCCTTACTCTGCCGGTTGTATTAGAAACAGAAGGTTTATAACTACCCGCGGTAGCTATATTAGTCCGGCTTCCTGCAATACCTCCTATATAAATATGATTACCATAGGTGGCAATAGAGGGTCGCATCTCATCTCCTTCTCCTCCTAGAAAGGAACCCCACTTGCGTTGTCCGTCCGGGCTGAATTGCATTAAAAAAATATCACCGGAACTACCTCCATAGACGGTCTGGTAAGCGCCTGGCGTAACAATACCAAAGGTGGTAGAGTCTGTTACCCCGGCAATCGTAATGTTTCCGGCAGAATCGATAACGATCCCGGATTTGTTTCCTAATACAACAGGCGCGTCACCACCATAGTAAGTACACCATTTTAGTAAACCTTTAGTATCAAACCGGGCTAAAAAACCAGGTTGCAGATCATACACCGTTGTCTGGTACACACCTTTAGTAGCCAGGTTCTGACTCATAAAAGCGATACCGTTAATATATACATCTCCTCCATTATCCACTTTTATACCCTCAGCGGTAACTAATAACGCTCCGGCATCGCCAAAATAACTGGCCCAGTCTACGCTGGGATCAATAATAAGCGTTCCCGAATAGGGCGCAACAGCAAAGGAAAGTACATCATTGTGTAAGAGATAACGGGAAGAGATTTCTTTACCCTGCTCTTCATAAACAAAGGGAGCTGATTCGCTAACCTTACCCAGGGCCGAAGAAACCACCAGGTCGCCGGAAGCTTCTAAAGCCAGGCCCGTAGCGCCCTTATACTGGAGACGGATATCAGATACCTTTCCCCCCGGACGCACTACGAAGTCGTACTTCATTTTTCCCTTTTGTGTATAAATTACCCAGTCAATATGAGGATATATATCTTCATAAACCAATTTGTCATAATTATGCGCCCGTATGCCATCTGGCGCATTTTTTACATTATAATAGGTATGATACTCCGGGCGCCGGTTCTCTTTCCGCAGGCGGGCACGTGGATTCGCGCCCAGCAATACCACATCTATCCGGGCGATGTCCATACCTTGCTTCCCGGCGCCGCCCGGGAAGCCATCTTTTGTAGCCGGATCGGTCTTGGGCCGTTCATGGGCTTGTACCCATTGGTAGTGCAGGCCATCTTTACCTACAAATACCTGGAAGCCGTTCTGCCCCAGGCGGGCATCAATATCCGTACGGGGTTGATAGTATTGGTCATGAATTTGCCCATTGTTCTCCTGGAAAGCAGCGGGCCCATTGCCTGGGGCATATTGCCCGGTTACCGTTCTATGTGCCGACATCATAAACAACATGATCACAAAAAAGAATAAACATTTTCTCATCTTATGTAAATTTGAACATAAAATTATCAGTTAGCCAGCGGAGTCAACTACTCATTTTGCAAATTGCGTAGTTACCACATCCGGAATAATGTAGTAAGTCGTAACCTGCGCATATTTGTTATGCCAGATCTGATCTACGCACATTATTATAATCCGATACCATTATCGTAAAAGGCCTGGCTATTGGCGATTTGTTGTCGGAAAGCGATATTTTCTTGTACCCTAACCCGGTAAGAACTATTTTATACGTTCAGGCTAACACAAAGGGCGTACTATCCCTCGGGGACATATATCCGGCCGGCTGGTAAGGCAATCCATCTCCGTACAACCCGGCAGTTTGACTATACCCATACAGGCACTACCCGCCGGCATCTGTATAGCAACCTTTACCAGCGCCCAGGGGCATCGCTTGTTTAAAGTAGTGAAGCAAGAGCCATAAAGGGAATGATAGCACACCCAAGGAGCAGGTGCCCACAATGAGCGTCTGCTCCCTGTTGTGTTACAGCGTAAATAGGCCTTGTTAGGTTATGCAGAGCCAAGCCGAAGTATGCCCCTCTGTGCACTGGGCAACTCTTATGCTGTGGCTGAAGCTGGAAAAAAATTTGCATTTTCGGCTTATACATAAGCATAGCCCGCTACCATTTGATCCTGGCGGGCTATGACTTTATAACAGGATCGTAATAGTAGATAATAAAGTCACGCTACCTTATTGTAAAGTAACTCGGATACACCATTGCCGGCTACGCTTTTGCTACAATAGTGCCTTTCTTCGGGACAGCCCCATACAAATATGCTCTTTGGGCCTTCTACTTGACGGCAAAACAGCGGCACTCAGCTACGTAGTTATAATACTTTGTCGTATAATAATACCGGAGTAACATTAACTAACAGCCTGCCGGAACGTAACCTTACCTCTATATGGTATAGCCATATGCTGGGCCGGCCTATTCATAGATGTTAACAATAAAAGCAAAGCATTACAACGCAAAACCAGGTGCTTTTGTAGCGCAATTAGCGTCCTTTATGCTCATGTCGCACAGGTTAATGATAAAGCGATATGATTATACGGCTGATTTATAGTGCTTTGCTATTAACCCATATCACTTCATCACTAACCCATAGTACTTAGTCATCAAGTCATAGCACTTAGTAACTAACCCATACGGTTTAGCGCTGTAGTTATCCGGCAGCAGAGCCAATCAGTAGCCCCTAAAGTTCAACTGCAAGCCGGTAAGACTATGCAATTTGCGACAAAATTGGTGTCTATAGCGATAGAGCTACGCAATCATGATTAGCCTTATGGGACAATAATTGTGTTTTTCTACCGAGCTAGAAAAAAGTCTTCCAGGGATTTCGGCATCGTTCCCTGGTCCTTCAAAAAGACGGACTGGGCAACAAAGATGTCTTCCTGGCTCTTTTCAAAACCTTCCGCAAGCAGTCTCATACCGTGCTCAGCCAATGGGATATCTTACTCGATGAGATTGCTGTCACCCTTAAAGGTTTTGAGCCTCAATCCAGGGAAGAAAAGCCTTGTATAACAACGAGAAGTAGAACATTCCCGGTACAGTGATATACTAAAAGGGCGGAGCAAAGTATTCAACCGGGTAATTGGGTAGCTATAGGAACGAGATAATACCCAATCGCAATGCCTTCAACATAGGAGTTGGCTGCGGAAAGTGCTCAACCGGCAAGATTAGCCGCTTTCTTGCCTGGCCCCGACCTTTCGAAGAACGAGTAACACCATTCCGTACAACCCTGGAAACGACACCATTTTCCCTATACAGGCAAACTAATGAGTGATTAATTCTACTTTGTCAATAGAAGAAGCTGTTTCCTACGCTGATAAAGGGCGTCCTAGTTACAGTACCAGCCAGCAAATTAGCGATACAGCCGGCAGTACCCTGCATCGGGAATGCGGGCCAACCAATACGATTTTTCCAGGGCAGGATCCGGAGAAGCAAACACATATCGACAACAATTTTAGCGAACTGACCATAAATGATTACGCCCCGGTAGTAGGGCAGCTTGGGGCAGGTAAGGCTAAAAGTAAATAACGGAGAACCGGCAACCCTTGTCACAATGGCCTACGATAAAGAAAAGCAGTTTCAATCATCTTGCGAAAATCCTTTGCAAGAACCGCTGTTAATTCTGTTGAATGGAGATAAAATCAGCCTCAGGTAAATAAAGCTCAGAAGGAACATTGGCAAAGGCTTGGGTGCGTACGCCGATCCAATATTCGAACGGTAACGCTTAACTGAATTCTCAATGATAGCCCGTATGGGAGAGGCTATGCTCCATGTGATAGTAAGATACTACTATGTTTAATCCATAGTAATTCTTTTTCATTTACTTATTTGGCTCAGTAAGATGAGGCAAGTATACTCAAAAGCCCGACAATTATGCTGCTATGTTCGGGCAGTAGCCGGGGCCAAAATTTCCACAATAAATAATAGGTTTATATACCTAAAATATAAGATAAGGATATAACAAAGGTTGGCGTTAGGCTTGATGAGCTGAAACCGGCTTGGTT
>JBEBWN010000292.1:0-5492 GCA_040392235.1 Taibaiella helva
CGCCATAGCTTCATTAAATTGCCATTGCCGCGCTATCAAAAAAGCGCTTTTATACAATTCCAGGGCGCTGTCGGGCGCCTGGGCGCGCATTCTGTTCGCTCTACTGATCCGTACGGTAGCTGAATCCTTATGCAAGGGTATGGGCGGCACGTTGCTGATATTCTTTAGGTTTTCCTTTGGTCCCCCTGTCCCGGCATGCTTTTGATGCTTGTTGTTATTTGAAGTACAACAAACCAGTATTATGGAGAACCCAATAAGGAAAATACCTAATATTCTATTCATAATTAACGGCTTACCTGCTGCAGATAAAAGCTTGTTTCCCTGCTGAGCTCTATCTCATGCCCACTGCACTAAAGATAGAATAAAATGGGTATTGTTTTTTATGGATGGCTAAAAATCTAATTTAATATATGAATATGGGTTATGTATCTCTCATTTCGGGGGATTTCCCTATTGATTCCGGGTGTAGAGGAGGTTAGATTTGTCCGAAAGATCAAGAAAGTTGATCACAATATTGCCACATATTTTTTTTATTCTTTAATCAGTTCATTAATCAGTTCTCTATGGTTTTAAAATTACACAGCCGGAAGCTTATTCCTTATGTTCTTATGTTGTTGGGACTAGTTGCAGGAACCTATGTCTCCGCGCAGCAATTCGATTGGGCAGTAGGTACCGGGGGGGGCGACGGCTTCGGCAAACAAATGTTGAGCAGACCCCGGTTTTACGGTGGGCATTTTACAGGCACGGATAGATCGGGGAACGTGTATATAACAGGCTGCTTTAATGGAACTCAGGATTTTGATCCTGGTCCTGCGACTTTTACGATGACGCCGAAAAGCGAAGACTTTGGCGTTTACCTTTCTAAATTTGATGCAAAAGGTGTTCATTTATGGTCCAAATGCATCATTAGTGGTCGGGAAGAGGATAAAGACTGGTACAATAGACCCTTCGACATAGCCGTCGATAACCTGGGAAGTGTTACGGTTATAGGTTGGTTCTCTGAAACTATTGTATTTGACAAGGGAAGCAGTTTAGATTCGGTAGCGACAGAGAAGCATGTCAATAATAGCTTTTCTCCTGGTGTATACATGATTCAATACGATGCACAGGGAACCTATCAGTGGATGAAAGCGGTATTGCCAACATTCCCAACAAAACTACAAAGCAAATATAAAACAGAGAATCCCTCAAATCGTCTTAAGCGGTGGAATGTCTACCGATGGTATGGGTAATATATATATGTCAGGCTACGCCACAGGTTCTTTTGATTTTGATCCCGGCGCACCGGTTGTTGAGCTGAGCGGTTTCGTACCCGACCGTAATCCTCAAAGCACTTTTGCTTTTGTGGCAAAATATAAAGCAGATGGCACCTATGTATGGGCAAAGGAATTTATAATAGATACAACAATTCAACGAACAGGTTATTTTATTCCCGGAACTGTGGTTGTGGATACTTTGAATGGAGTAAATAATATTTTCCTTTCAGGTACACTTTACGGCGCTATTGATTTTGAACCGGGCAGTGGAAAAGCCAGCCTTCAGTCGCTGGCTAATGGAGGCGGAGATGCGGCCTTAATAAAGTTAAATAGTAATGGACAGTACCAATGGGGAAAAGTGATAGGTGGTTCCGGCAATGAAGAGTATTGCCAAATTGCATATTCAAAATACGGCAACATATATATGGTGGGGCGTACGGCCTCGGCAGATGTAGACTTTGATCCCGGTTCGGGTACAATTATTCCGTTGCCGGCGGGACCTGCTGATCTGTTTATCGCCAAATACGATAACGAAGGGAATTATCTCTGGGCTAATCGTGTGGGGGGGAGCGGCGTTTTCTTGGATGTTGCAAAATTGGCCATAGATCATTTGGAACATCTTTATGTCGAATCTCGCTTCTTCTCTATTTTCGATTCCAGCGGTATAAATTTTAATCCTGGAGGCGATTCGGTATTGGTATTTACTGAGTTGTCATTTATACCTGGTAGCTTTCCTCCTTCAGGTCTTGAGGCCCTGGCTCAATATGATCCCTGCGGTAGCCTGCTTTGGACGGGAAAAATTAATGGTGCCAATTCTGATAATTTTAATATAGACGGTATAGTAGTACACGCTTCTAGTGTTGATACTTCAATACTGTATCTTTCTGGTCATATAACGAACAAAATGTATTGGGCTTATAATAAGCCTACACCTGATTATGATCTGGGACAAGATGTTTTTCGGATTCCCTCTGAAGAAAATATGCCACCGGAGCAAGACGTTTTAATGAAATTGACTTTTGATTTTGATGTGCCCCGGTTAGATATCCGGCATTGTGGCGATACTTATATTATTGGAGACAGCGTATACAACGCCGCACATAATGGACAATTTATACATCGCCAGCAAAAAGCAAACGGTTGTGATAGTTTCATCGCCGTAAATCTAAATCTTTTTCCAATACTACCGCCGGTTATCACTGTCGATAGTATGTTGTTGGGCGTATTGGGAAGTTATGTCGGCTATCAATGGTTATTGGATGGTGAGTTGCTTCCGGGGGCGACCGACAGCGTATATAGAGCGCTTGAAAATGGAGAGTATACCGTGATTGTGACGAACGAAGGTGGATGTATCGATACATCGGAAGTGTATACCGTATCTAACGTAGGCATTGAAGATTGGAGGGTACATGCAGAGCAGATAAGCATTTATCCCAATCCGGCCACGGGGCAAATCTATATTAATGCCGGGATGCCGGTAAATATTCGACTTACGGATCTGGCCGGTCGTGAAATGAAAAACGCTGATAAGACTAAAGCCATTTCTGTACAGGATCTCAGTCCGGGTATATATATAGTAGAGGTCAGGAGTCAGGTCGGCCGTTTACTGAAATCAGAGAAATTGGTCAAACATTAGGTAATTCACAGTTCCTGCGTCAGGCATTATCTCCTGTGTCCGGATAGTAAAAAACCGGCAAAGGAAATGCAGGGGTAGATTAGGCCCGGCTTGTTTATTGTTGTATGTATACTTGTGATCCGATATTAATTGCGTTTAAGTAATTGTCTATGTATAGGTATATTTTGTGTTTGTTGATCCTTATCGAATCCATCGGTCACCTGCATGGCCAATATGGTAATGTTTGGGTGTTTGGCGATTCGGCAGGTATCGATTTTAATACCAGCCCACCTACGTCATTTAGATCCAGTGTTAGTACTAATGAGGGGGTTGCTTCCATTTGTGACGATCAGGGCCGGTTGCTTTTTTATACAGATGGCACTAGCATTTGGGATAGGTATCATCAAATAATGCCTAATGGGCAAGATTTAATAAAAGGCCGTATGCTGGGACAGACCCAAACATCCAGTACCAGCCAGGGCGCCTTGATTATTCCCATACCGGGAAGACTGGGAAAGTACTATGTTTTTTCGCTGGGTTGTGCCGAATGCCCAGCGGATGGCCAATTATATTATTCTATGGTCGATATGGATTTAAACGATGGCAAAGGCGACGTTGTGCCGGAAACGAAGGCAGCTTTTTTGACGATGCATCTTACGGAGTATATGACAGCGGTGGCTGGTAACCAGTGCAATATATGGCTGATTGTTGCCTCTAAGATTGCACCTGAAATCAAAGCATATAATGTCACCAGTAACGGTGTGGATAAGGATCCGGTTATTTCTGAAAAAATAGCAGCACCGGCCGGAAGCCAAGGCCGGGGTTGCGTAGATATATCCCCTGACCGCACTAAACTCGCTGTAGCCGATGAAAACCTGGTACTATACAATTTCGATGCCACGAGCGGTAAGGTTAGTAATCCATTGGAGCTTTATCGAAAGTCATGGTTATGGGGTGTAGCGTTCTCGCCAGATAATTCTAAATTATATGCTTCGGCTTTCTCGCTCACCTATCAATTTAATTTAGACTTGCCGGATACAAACCTAATTAAAGCTTCTGGTACCGTTATTACGGAGCAGTTTGGATACTATATCAGCAGGGCGCCCGACGGTAAAATGTATATTTCCCATGTGCTGCAAACGGCCCTTTCGGTTATTAATAAACCCAACGAAGTTGGTATTGCTTGCGATTATCAGCACAATACTTTTAAACTGTCATCAGGGCGTAGTATGTTGGGCTTACCCAATGCTATCAGTACAGAGCTTAATGTTAACAAGATGTTTTATAGTTCCCGTTGGGATACCATCACCTGTGCGGATTTTACAGAACTTGTAGCGCATCGTCCAGATGGCGCGCATTATCGCTGGCAGGATGGTAGCTGGGGGCAAAAATTTAAAACCGATACTTCCGGAACCTATTGGGTAAGCTATAATAAAGATTGCGAAATGTATATCGATACTTTTCACCTGGTCTTTTACAAAAATAAAAGAATGTATAGTACGACCATAGCAAATGCACTTTGTGCGGCCGATACGGTTCTGCTCCAGGCCAAAGAACTGCATGCCAGCCAATATGTATGGGAAGATCAATTATTGGGCACCGAAAAAATAGCGCGTAAAGGGGGGATATACTGGGTAAGTTACCAGATAGATGCACTATGTGCGTATTATGCCGATACTTTCGATGTCCGTTATCCCCATCGGGATCCTCGTCTTTCATTTGTTTCTGACAGCCTGTATTGTACCAGCGAGCAAGTGCTGTTTCAAAACACATCCAATTCGCTATTCAATGTCTTCCACTGGCGATTAGGCGATGGTCAGGAAACAAGCGTAGCGCATCCCCAGTATCAGTATCATTCGGCGGGACAATATGAGGTTGTGCTAACCGGTTCTATCGACGGTAAGTGTATGGATTCAACCAGGAGGCAGATTTTTGTCGACTCGATTGTGCCTGTAAGCTTTACAGTAGATAAAAGGGCTATTTGCCAGGGTGAGGCCGTCCGCTTCTTCCCCCGGGTAGATACACATATGATCGCTTTGCGTTGGCAATATGCCACGGGCGAGTCGATGGTTGCTGAAGATAAGGATCCCGTTCAGCACGCCTTTGTTCAGCCGGGATTGTACCCTGTAGTTCTTACCGCGATCAACCGGGCCTGTCCTGAAACTCATTTTACCGATACTATAGAAGTATTTCCCTTTCCATTGGTTTTCCTGGGACAAGATAGCGCACTATGTTGGAAGGGGCATCCGATCCTTTTGAAGAACAGCGCCCGGCAGGCCGGGGAGAAATACCATTATCTATGGAATACGGACGATACTACACAGGATATCCTCGCGGTAAAGGAGGGTACGTATTGGCTTCAGCTAACCCATGATTCATCAGGCTGTGCCGCTACGGGATCGGTAAATATTGCTAAAGACTGTTATATCGATATACCCAATACCTTTAGTCCAAACAGCGACGGGCATAACGATTACTTTTTCCCGGGACAGGTTTTAATTGCTAAGGCAGAGCGATTCAAAATGCAGGTACTCAACCGGTGGGGGCAGAAGGTTTTCGCAACAAGTACGATAGAAGGTAAAGGCTGGGATGGTCGGTTTAACGGAAACGAGCAGCCCGGG
>JBEBWN010000293.1:0-5466 GCA_040392235.1 Taibaiella helva
ATATACAAAAAGACCTGCATATGCTGTTTGAACAGGATAAGGACATTGATACCGTTTTGCTGGCCTGCACACATTATCCCCTGCTGGAAGAGAAAATTGTAAAATATTTACCAGAAGGGGTTCGCCTTGTGGCACAAGGGCCTATAGTCGCGGAAAGCCTGGCCGATTACCTGGGCCGTCACCCGGACACAGACGAGCGGATCACCCAAAATGGCAAACGGTTATTCTTTACTACGGATGCCATTGCTGATTTTGAAGAGCACGCTACAATTTTTTTCGGTTCGGAAGTAAAGGCAAGTCATGTGTCTTTAGACAAGCCTCCGTTGTGACATTGTTCCCTGTTCCCTGCTATAATTGCATCCTTTTTGCGAAACCCGGATCCAGGTAGGGCTGCAGATCGGTATAGGGAACGAAAATGTTGATGATACCCTGTGCATAGGCTGCAATTTCGTATGGATTGTACACGAATCCAATGCCCTTATCGGTAAAATAAAAGTTGTTGGTCAGGGATAAATGCTTTTCGAAAAGGATTTTGTTGAGCGGCTCGGACGCCGTCAGCCTGGCCTGCTTCCGGAAATTACGCTCTAATATCGGTATTAGCCTGACAGAATCTATGTTAAGTATATCATTCAGGAAAAGCGGTTTTTTTGAGGCTATATCAAAGCAGTGCATTGCTGCGCCATAATTCCCATGAGCGCCGCCTTCGTACGAAAAAGACAATAGTTTAACAATAACGAAGCCTTTATCGTTATACTGTATAGAAGCTTCATCCAGCTGTTCATAATTTAAAAAGGCAGGCATCTCTTCGCCCAGCGACATTTCTTTTACATCGTTACGATAAGCCTCCAGGTATTGCGTGTTCCGTTTTTTTGCGGCCACTGCGAAATCAGTCTGGCTGGTATCAAAATCCAGTATTTTTTTTATGCCTTTATTGAACCATTGCAAATCTTTTGAGGTAGAAACGGGGAAAAATTCACTTATACGCGCTATGGGGGTATTGGCTTTGCCGGGGAAAGCCTGGGCACTATCTATTGATGCCTGCATGTTAAACCGGTGGCTGCCCGGCGGATAGTTTTCCTTTAATTCGAAGGTGTAGGCTTGTGTTCCGTTATGCCAGGTGCCCTTAAATATCCCATCCTGGTATTGCAATATCAGGATGGCATCTTTAACATCTTCCAGGCCGGTATAAATAGCAGTTGCATCCTTTTCCGTCATGTAGATGCGGTTTGCAGTGCTGCTGTCCTGTACATAGTTTAAACCCAGCCATTTGCCCTGGCTGGTATAGTAATACAAGCCTTCGCATCGGTCATTTGTGCGATACAGGTGCATTACTATGGGTTGATTGGCTATTGAACCTTCCAGTCTTTTATAAAAACTTTCCGGTAATTGGCTGGTAACCGTTGAAACGGTGTCTTTATTTTGACCGGTAGGCGCTTCCTTCTGCGTACCATTATTACAGGCTGCGTTGAACATAAGGAAGGCGCCCAGTGTGGCGCTGTATAACAATTGTTTAGTGACCAGCATAGCGCTCCTTGTTTTTGTGGTAAAACGGCACCTAAATATATAAAATAAGCAGAAGACGAACTAATCAAAACTGAGCAATTTTTTCATTTTTTCGCCAACTTCAGTTTCCATGAGCCATTGTTTGATCTTCTGCAAACGTTCATAGGCGGGAGTATCTTCCACGAAAGCAGGGGCCAGCGCACTTAGCTCGTCATACATCCAGCGGGTAGCCGGCGACAGGCGCTCAACAAATTCTTTGTAACTGATAGCTTGTATAATCGCTAATGCGTGAACAGACAATACCTCGAATGTGTTTTCAATAACCCGTGCGCATATCAGAGCCGCATTGGTGCCCATGCTAACGATATCCTGGTTGTCGTTGTTATTGGGAATACTGTGTATGTATGTTGGATTGCTTAGCGTTTGATTTTCGGCTACATTCGATACGGCAGGATATTGTATGCCCTGTACGCCAAAGTTTAACCCCAGGACACCAGCATTGATAAAAGGAGGAAGCTTTTTGTTTAAACTAGGATTAAGTAAAAAGTTCAACTGGCGGTCGGCCAACATGCCCATTTTGGTCACGGCAATCTTCAATTTGTCCATTTCCAGGGCTACGTAATCACCGTGAAAATTTCCTCCGTGAAAAATGTTTGCGTTTTTGTAATCGATAACCGGGTTGTCATTTACCGAATTTAACTCCTGGGTAATGATCTGGGCGGTATATTCTATAGTATCATAAATGGGGCCCAGGATCTGGGGCACACAGCGCAAGGAGTAGTATTCCTGCACTTTGTCTTCCAATACACTTTCTGTAACAGCCTTATCGTACAGGTGCTCATGCCTTTTGCGCATCAATTTGCTTTTGTGGGAAATGGCTCTCATTGCCCTGGCTACTTTTTGCTGTCCTTTATGCAGCTTTACACCGTTCAATTCTTCCGAAAAATGATCGTCATAAGCTTCCATGATTTCGTTAACCATCAGGGAAAATAAAATCTGGCCTGTGAGTAAACGGCGGGCATGAATTACATTGATCGCGCCAATTCCCGTCATCGAAGATGTACCGTTTAACAAAGCCAATCCTTCACGGATATGAATCTTGAGCGGGCTGAGTTGCAGCTGTTCGTATACTGTTTTGGCTTCAACAACCTGACCTTTAAACCAGAAGCGTCCTTCTCCGATAAGGCCTAAGGCGAGGTGGGCCAATTGAACCAGGTCGCCACTGGCGCCTACTCCTCCGTGTTGATAAATACAGGGGTAAGCCTGCTGGTTGATCAGATTTTTCATTAGGGTTACCAATTCCGGATGCACGCCAGAGTAAGCGCGCATCATGGTATTGAGTCGGGCTATCATAGTAGCCCGGGTTTGCAAAGGCGTTAGCAATTGCCCCATACCGCTGGAGTGGCTGCGTATAAGATTTAGCTGCAGTTGGATGCGTGCTTCTGTCTCGATACGGTACTGTGCCATCGGACCAAATCCCGTGTTGATGCCGTATATCAGTTTGTTTTCAGAAAAATCGGAAAGGAACTGAAAGCAATTTTCGACCTCTTTCAGCGAACCCTGATCCAGGTCGATCTGTTCATTTTGCAATACAACCTGCTCCAGGTTTTCCAGGTCTAAAATTCTGTTTCCGAGGGTAGCCATATTTTGCTAACGATGTGGATAGTTTAAAAAATTAATGCGGCTGCAAAATTAGTATTTTTGAAGGAGGAATATAAACGGACTTTTTAATATGGTGTATTGGCCATTGTAAATCAGGGGGTACTATCCACCCGGTCTGTCCATTAAAAAAGGATTGCTCTTTTATGGAACAATCCTTTTTGACTAATTTGCTTTTAGCTTTAGCGCTTCCAGCTTTTGCTTTTCTTCTTCCAGCAGCTTTTGCCGGGTAGTGGCGTTTTGATTATTTTCTTCAATTCTTTTTTCCAGCTTCTCCTTTTGCGCTAACAGTTCGTTATTGTTGTCCTGGATTAACTTCAGTTCTTTATCAGCTTTTGATACCGCATTTTCCTGTTGGTAAATGCTGGTGTGCCAGGCCAGGTCGTTCAGGAAAGTTTTGACATGATCGATTGCCTGCGGATCGTTTTGGGAGGAAATGAAATTATCGTATCCTTTTGATAAAAGTACCTGAACCAGGGAATTGTTTTTTTTGCCATCAACTTTAATATAAACATCCATTTTGTCGTTGCTCACTGAACGCCATTGTACGCCGCTTAAGGTCATAAAGCCCTTGCTCGACTTGATTTTCGTAAAGCCTTCTTCAGCCAGTTTCTTCCTGATGGCAGCCTCTACCGCATCTGGCGGATGATTGAACTCTGCCACAACGCCATGATGATGTGCTTTATTAAATTTAATATCCTTTTCTTGCGCATTTTGTCCCCATACTAAAGCCGAAGCCAAAACCAAGGTACAGGTAATTACTACTTTTAAGTTCCTGATAAGCATAATAACTTTTTCTTCAAAAACAGGCAAATAGTGTGCCAAAACTTCAGACACGACCGGAAGGGTACAGCAATCGGACGTTATTTTCGGGGGTAATATGAACAATTCCGGGTTTTTTACCTTCTTCCAGGCTTCCGGCCACAGTCAACATATCCAACGCTCTTGCACCATTATATGTTGCCCAGCGTATCAGTTCTTCCAGCGGGAGATGTTTATAATGGTTCCGGATTCTGCAGAGTTCTGACCAAATACTGAGCTGGTAATTGGAAGCCAGACTGTCTGTGCCGATACAGATCGGTAAACCGCTGTCTACAAATAAGTCCAGGGGTGGCAAATTGCGCTCTATATACCAATTGGCGTTCGGGCATAAGCACAAGTATACTTGGTTGCCAGTCCTTACCAGAAAATCAAGGTCTTCCTGCTGCATATAGGTATTGTGCACCAGCAGCACAGGGTGTTTGGAGGATAACTGCGGCAGAAATGTTTGTAATGATGATTTGCGTGACGGTTTGAAAAAAGAGCTATCTATATGAAAACTACGGTAAAATTCGTCGAAGGCGCTTTTACCCCTGGTATAAAGCTCATTTTCGGCTGTTGTTTCCTGGTTATGTATGGATAGCAGCGCTGTTTCATCAAATGTATTAATCAGGGAAAATAAGGCCGGAGATACTGAGTAAGGGGCGTGGGGAACGATAGACTGCCGTAATAGAAATTGATGGCTATCTGCAGATTGCTGTTGAAATTGCCGGTACACTTTTTCGGAAAAGGAGAATCGTTCTGATGCCTTCACTTCCGTGAACCCCGTACTTTCTACAAAGGAGTGGATATGCATGCCGGCAGATAACCTTGTTGTTAAGGTGTCTGTTCCGTTGGCGATATCGCCAACAGCAACTATCCCGTTTTGCCGGCACTCTCTGATAGCCGATTGCAATGCATCTGCTTTTTCTTCCGACGGCGTTTCGTTACGGTACAGCATAACGCCTTTCAAAAAAGCAATCAATCCCTGCCCTTCACTGATCTTTCCTTTCATATGCGATAATTCCAGATGACAGTGTGCATTGACAAATCCCGGGCAAAGAATCCCGGGATACTCTTCTACCTTATCGGAAGGAACTGTTCCGGTAGGAAGGATCGCGTTAACCGTACCTTCCCGGGCAATTTCTATAACCGAACCTTCGGGCATCCAGCTTTTTCCGTTATGCACTTGAGTCGCTGTTAGGTAACGCATATTTGAAAACTGATTTTTTCCGTTGCGCTTAGGTACGCATGATTTTATAGCAGTAATGTATGGTCTTGTTCCGGAAATCTTCGGGAATGGTTTGTTGGGATATGTCTTTAATCTGAACATTATCCAGGCGGTCGAATTGTGGTGTAAACTGCCTGAGGTTGTTGGAGAAATAGACTGTGCCGCGAGGATTGACCAATTGTAACAATAAGTAGAGCATAGTAGGATGATCCCGTTGGGTATCCCAGGTACCTTTCATTTTCTTGCTGTTACTGAATGCCGGCGGATCTACAAAT